>JBOGEK010000022.1:0-3394 GCA_050743645.1 Acidothermaceae bacterium | reverse complement strand
ACTGGTCCGTAGTCCGACTCGACCTCAAGTAGACGTAGTGGCGAGCGCGCATCCGGCAAAATCGACGCATGAGCATGGATTGCCGTCGTCGACTTCGTCACCGGCTGGCGTAGAGCGGCCCGCAACTGCGCCGACTGTCTCGGACGTGCACTTCGCCGATGCGAAACACGGCTGGCTGTACGGCGGAACTCCATTCGAGACGGACGACGGCGGCGCCAGTTGGACACCGCTGGTCCACGATCTGCCCGGCCAGGTCGTCGGGTTAGCGGCATCCGGCGGCTCGGTGTGGGCCCTCATCACGGTTCCCGGCCCGGACGCCTCAACCGTCAGCGTGTACCGCGCGACGTACCAAGGCTCCAACCCGGTTGCGCAGTGGACCAAGGTCGCGCTGCCGACGGGCCTGACGCGACCTTCGACGTCATGCAGTTGAGCCACGACGGCACGGTGACCGACACCGCGGCGCCGTGCGCGGAGGTCGCGCAGGCTTCGCAGCTTTCTGCGACAATGACACCTGACACGCTGTGGATGACGTGCGCCACCAAGACGACCGACGCAATCTTCGACAGCAGCGACAACGGAAGCCACTGGAAACAGGTTGTGGGACACGACTTCCTCAACCCGGACGTCCCGCCCTTCACCCGCATCGGTGCGATCTCGTCGCAAAAAGCGATCGTGGCGAGCATCGACCTCGACGACGCCCTGATGACGTTGGCGCAAGATGGGACAACGTCCAAAGTTGCCGTGCCACATGGCAACGCGTTCATATCGTCGATCGAGTTCACCGACTCCACACACGGTCTGGCCATGATTCAAGACACCGACCGTCAGGCACACGAGTTGTGGCGAACCACCGATGGCGGTTCGCAATGGTCGGTCGTGTCGTTCGGCTCCTGAAACCTCGACCACGGCGGGCATCACCCGTCGCGATCCGGCACACAACCCAGCGATTTGCGTCGAGTGAAGCCGTCGGGCCGGGTCTGGGTGCCGGAGTGCGACCCAAACCCTCCACTCGACGAATTTGGTTGACGTCGCACCCGGCCAACGCTGACGCCGACGCAAGTGTCGGCTCGGCAGTCCAGAATCGACTCATGAACCCGAAAAAGCAGTCGGACGGCGGCCAGCGCGCACCCGAGCCGCCGTCCACGCTGCCGTCGGGGTTCTCCGAAATCACGAAAGCCTGGTTCGGCTCGGCGTTCGCCGAACCCACCACAGCACAGGTCGAGGCCTGGAACACGATCGGGCGCGGCGACAACACGCTCGTGGTCGCGCCTACCGGCTCCGGGAAGACGCTGGCCGCCTTCTTGTGGGCGCTCGACCGCATCGCCTCGACACCGCCGCCCGACGCGAAGAACCGCTGCCGGGTGCTCTACATCTCCCCGCTCAAGGCACTCGCGGTCGACGACGAGCGCAACCTCCGCGCTCCCCTGGTCGGCATGCGGCACGCCGCCACCCGGCTCGGCCTCCCGGAGCCACGTGTCGAGGTCGCGATTCGCTCGGGCGATACTCCAGCCGATCAACGCCGGCGGATCGCCACCAAGCCGCCAGACATCTTGATCACCACACCCGAGTCACTGTTCTTGATCCTCACGTCGGCCGCACGTGACGCGCTACGCGGTGTCGACACCGTGATCGTCGACGAGGTGCACGCTGTCGCCGCCACCAAGCGTGGCGCGCATCTCGCGCTCTCGCTCGAACGCCTCGACGCGTTGCTCGACAAGCCGGCTCAGCGGATCGGGTTGTCGGCAACCGTGCGGCCGGTCGATGAGATTGCCAGATTCCTCAGCGGTTCGAGGCCCGCCACCGTCGTCCAACCAAAGGCTGCGAAGACGTTCGAGATCACTGTCGTCGTACCGGTCGAAGACATGGGGTCACCCGATGAGACGTCCGGCGGGCAAGGCCGCGACGGGTTCGACGATCAGCAACCAAAGCGGTCGATCTGGCCGCACGTCGAAGAACGGATCGCCGACCTCGTCGATGCGCATCGCTCGACCATCGTGTTCGCGAACTCGCGCCGCCTCGCCGAGCGCCTCACGAACCGGCTGAACGAGATCGGCTACGAGCGTGGCCACGAGTACGAGACCGCGCGTGCGCACCACGGTTCGGTCAGTCGCGAACAACGGTCCGTCACCGAGGAGATGCTGAAATCCGGGCAGTTGCCGGCCGTTGTCGCCACCAGCAGCCTCGAACTCGGTATCGACATGGGCGCGGTCGATCTCGTCGTCCAGGTTGAGAGTCCGCCTAGCGTGGCCAGCGGACTGCAGCGCATCGGCCGAGCCGGCCACCAGGTCGGCGCGATTTCGCAAGGCGTCATTTTTCCCAAGTACAGAGGCGATCTCGTGCAAACGGCGGTCGTTGCCGAGCGCATGAAGACCGGCGCGATCGAGGCAATACGAGTTCCGCGCAATCCGCTCGATGTGCTTGCCCAGCATCTGGTTTCGATGACGGCAATGGAGCCGTGGGCCGTCGACGACGCACTTGCGCTGGTACGACGCGCCGCCCCATTCAGCGCGCTGCCGCAGTCGGCTTTCGATGCCGTGCTCGACATGTTGGCCGGCCGTTATCCAAGCGACGAGTTCGCCGAGCTGCGCCCTCGCCTGGTGTGGGATCGCGTGGCCGGCACGATCACCGGGCGGCCGGGCGCGCAGCGGCTTGCCGTCACCAGCGGTGGCACGATCCCCGACCGCGGGTTGTTCGGCGTTTTCCTTGCGGGCGCAGACAAGCCGAGCCGGGTCGGCGAACTCGACGAAGAAATGGTTTATGAATCGCGGGTCGGCGAGGTGTTCACACTCGGGTCGTCGTCGTGGCGCATCGCCGAGATCACTCACGATCGGGTGCTCGTCGTCCCGGCCCCAGGCGTTCCCGGCAAGTTGCCGTTCTGGCACGGCGACGCACTGGGTCGCCCTCTCGAGCTCGGGCGTGCACTCGGAGCATTCGTTCGCGAACTCGCCAAACTCGACCAACCCGCGGCGCACAACCGCCTCGTCGAAGCCGGCCTCGACGACTGGGCGGCCGACAACCTGCTCTCATACCTCGCCGAACAAACGGCCGCGACCGGCCAGCTCCCCGACGACCGCACGATCGTTGTCGAACGGTTCCGCGACGAACTCGGCGACTGGCGGGTCGTCGTCCATTCGCCATTCGGGGCGCAGGTGCATGCGCCCTGGGCACTCGCGATCGCGGCCAGCCTGCGCGAACGCTACGGCGTCGACGTCTCGGCCATGCACGCCGACGACGGCATCGTCGTCCGCATACCCGACACCGACCAGGCGCCGCCCGCGGGTCTCGCGACGATCGCATCCGAAGAAGTCGACGAGATCGTCACGCGCGAAGTCGGCGGATCTGCGTTGTTCGCGTCGCGCTTCCGCGAGTGCGCTGCCCGGGCCTTGCTGTTGCC
>JBOGEK010000021.1:0-9491 GCA_050743645.1 Acidothermaceae bacterium | reverse complement strand
CATCTACGATGCGCACTTCTACCGTGATGGCGCGAGCTTCCGCTTCCTAGGTCCGCACATCCGCGGCCGTTGGGACCATCACCTTCCCGATCCGTTGACCGGTGCCCCGGTGGCGAACAGCGAGCGTGGGGTCCTCTACGCCACCTTGACGCTGCGCTGCGCCGTCGCCGAGGTGTTCGGCGATGACCGGCGGGTCTCTCCGTCGTCCACCCAACGGCTCGCCGTGCTTGAGGCGGCGCAATCGCTTGACCTCGTCGACACCCGTGGCCTCGCCGCCGTCCCGCTGGGAGTGCCTGCAGGCGCGCTCCGGGCGCGTGATCGCGCACTCACCCAGCGGATCGCGCGTGAGCTGTACGCCGAAACCGATGCCGACGGTCTGCTCTACGAGGGTTGGCAAACGGGGGAGACGTGCGTCTGCCTCTGGGAGCGGGTCGAACCCGACGTCGAGGTGCTCGATGATCGCGGCCTGATCGACGACCCCGACGTCGCACTCGACCTCGCCGTGATCGCCGACGAGTTGCTGTACGACCGCCCTGGTACGACCTTGCGCTGAGCCCGGCTGGCAGGTCAGCGGGCCGGACGCCGGAGCACCTCGACGATGTCCTGCCCGTTGGCGAGTTCGCGGCGCAACCTGCGCAGCATCAACTGGCGTCGCACCCGACGGCGAATTTCGCGCTTGGAGGTTTGCATCGTCGCGACGGTCACCGGGTTTGTCACGATCGGGCCTCCTCACCTACCGCGTTCTCGGTGCGAGCGACGGTGGTGGCGCATCTCGGTTGGTGGCGCATCTCGGTTGGTGGCATATCTCGCGCGACCAGACCAAGCGGCGCCCGGCACAATAGCTCGCATGCCCACTGATTCCGCACCTGCAAACCTTGATCCTGCCATCGCGGCCCGCCTCAAGCGCGACTCTCAGGGACTTTTCCCTGCCATCGCTCAGCAGTTCGACACCGGTGAGGTGTTGATGCTCGGCTGGATGGACGACGAGGCATTGCGCCGCACCCTGTCGACCGGCCGCTGCACCTACTGGAGCCGCAGCCGCAGCGAGTACTGGGTGAAGGGAGACACGTCAGGTCATCAGCAGTGGGTGAAGTCGGTCGCGCTCGACTGCGACGGCGACACCGTTCTCGTCAAGGTCGACCAAGTCGGCGCGGCCTGCCACAGCGGCGACCGCACCTGTTTCGACGCCGACGTGCTGCCTGTGGTGGTCGGCGCGTCTGAGCCCGCCACGTCGTCCTGATCATGAAGCGGCTCACTCGCAAGTTGCTGGCCGACGGCGAGACGGCGGTCGGTCTCTATCGCAAGCTCGCCCACGACCGGCCGGGCACGTTCCTTCTCGAGTCGGCCGAGAACGGTCGGTCATGGTCGCGCTACTCATTCGTCGGCGTTCGAGCCGCGGCTACCTTGACCGAACGCGACGGTCGGGCGCACTGGATCGGCACCCCGCCGCCCGGCGTGCCCACCGAGGGCGAGCCGTTGGAGGTGCTGGCCGCGACGGTCGAGGCGCTACGCGAGCCGCGTGACGCGTCGCTGCCGCCGCTCGTCGGCGGCATGGTCGGATTCGTCGCCTACGACGCCGTCCGCCGGCTGGAGCGGCTACCCGACGACACCGTTGATGATCTCCACCTGCCCGAACTGGTGATGTTCCTCGTCACCGACCTGGCCGTTCTCGATCACCACGACGGCTCGGTGCTCTTGATCGCCAATGTGCTGGAAGGCGATTCCGAAGCGGCGGCCGAGCGGCGGCTTGACGAGATGGCGGCAGCTCTGCAGCGGCCGGCGCCGTCGACGGTCGCGGTGTTGAGCAACCTGCCTACGCCTGCTCCCGTTCGCCGCACCTCCAGCGAGCAGTACATGGCTTGGGTCGAGCGGGCACGCGAATACATCAGGGCAGGCGACATCTTCCAAGTGGTGCCGAGCCAGCGGTTCGAGGCCAAGACAACGGTCGGTGCTCTCGAGATCTACCGGGTGCTGCGGGCCCGCAATCCGAGCCCCTACCTGTACCTGCTGCGCTTCGACGGATTCGACATCGTCGGTTCGAGCCCGGAGGCTCACGTCACGGTCAAGGAAGGTCGGGCACTGATGCATCCGATCGCGGGTAGCCGCCCGCGCGGCGCGACGCCCGAAGATGACAATGCGCTCGCGGCCGAGATGCTCGCCGACCCTAAAGAACGGGCCGAGCACGTGATGCTTGTCGACCTCGCCCGCAACGACCTCGGCCGGGTGTGCACTCCCGGCAGCGTCGAAGTGGTCGACTTCATGTCGGTCGAGCGCTACAGCCACATCATGCACATCGTCTCGACGGTGATCGGCCACGTCGATCCCTCGCGTGACGCGCTCGACGTACTCGCCGCCACGTTCCCGGCCGGCACCCTGTCGGGCGCCCCGAAGGTACGGGCGATGGAGATCATCGAAGAGCTCGAACCGACCCGGCGTGGCTTGTATGGCGGCGTCGTCGGCTACGTCGACTTCGCGGGCGATCTCGATACCGCCATTGCCATTCGGACGGCGGTCGTGCGTGACGGCACCGTCTACGTGCAGGCAGGCGCGGGCCTGGTGGCGGATTCCGATCCGGCGACCGAAGACGCCGAGTGCCAGCACAAGGCCAACACAGTGCTGTCGGCGGTGGCCATCGCGGAATCGCTGCGCGCGCCGGACCAGCTGCGGTGACCCCCGAGGTGAGCCAGGGTGACCCCGAGGTGAGCCGGGCACGCCCGAGCGTGAGCGAAGTCCGCCGCGCCCGCGCTCGACGGGAGTTGGTCACGGCGGGCGCTGGCTGCGTGATCGCCGGCGCCACAGTGCTGTTCGCGGGGGGCCGACGGTGGGTGCGCTATGCAGTCGTGGGCGGCGGTCACGCGTCGGGCGGGCCCACCGGCCACGACGTCGCTGCAGGCGCGACCGCGCTCGCTCTGGTCATGCTCGCCACCGCGGTCGCACTGCCGGCCACTCGTGGTTGGCTTCGCCGCGGCGTCGGGCTCGTGGTGGCTGCGGCCGGTGCCGGGACGATCGCTCTAGCGGCTTACGTGATTGCGAGCCCGGGCGCGGCCGCGGGAACGCGCGTCATCGGTGTGTTCTATTTCTCGTCTGGTACTCCGTCGGTGCAGGTGCAGGCGTCGGGTTGGCCGTGGGTCGATATCTGTGCCGGTACCGTCGCACTCGTCGCCGGCGTGTTCGCTCTGCTGCGCTCTGCCGACTGGCCGGCGATGGGTCGCCGGTACGAGTCGGGTCGGGCGAAACCGAGCGCATCGACCAGCTCAGCAGAGGCGTCGATGTGGGAGCGATTCGACCAAGGCGACGATCCGACGCTCTAGCTCGCCTCGCATCGCCCCGCATCGCATCGCATCGCATCGCATCGCGACACGAACGCGCGCGGCCCGATCGTCCGAACATTCCTCGAACATTGCGCTGACAATTGCCAACATCGTCATGCCGATCATCTGCTCAGCATTGAACGCACCGAGCCGAGTTCGAACCGCCTGCGCGAGGAGTCGCGAGTCATGACCGTGCAAGAGCCAGCCAGCGCCGGAGCTGCCAAGGGCCTGGTGCTCGTCGTCGAGGACGAGAAGCCGATTGCCGACCTCGAACGCATGTACCTCTCGCGCGAGGGGTTCGGCGTCCATGTCGAAAATGATGGCCGAGCGGGGCTGGCGGCGGCACGCAATCTCCACCCGGTCGCGATCGTGCTCGACGTCGGCATCCCGACCCTCGACGGCACCCAGGTGTGCCGGATGCTGCGAGCCGACGGCGACTGGACCCCGATTCTGTTCGTCACCGCCCGCGACGACGAGGTCGATCGGGTGCTCGGGCTCGAACTCGGAGCCGACGATTACCTCACCAAACCGTTCAGCCCACGCGAGCTGGTTGCCCGAGTGAAGACCGTGCTGCGCCGCAGCAGTGCCCGAGTCGGCGATGAGCGGGTGTACGTCGTGGGTGGCATCAGCGTCGACCCGAGCCGGCGACGGGTCGAAGCCGCAGGTCAGCCGATCGAGCTGACCGCGACCGAATTCGACTTGCTGGCTTACCTCTGCAAACGGCCGGGTCGAGTGTTCGAGCGGGAGCAGTTGCTCTCAGAGGTCTGGGGCTACGCCGCGGCGGCCGGCACTCGTACGGTCGACGTCCACGTGGCGCAGATTCGCTCCAAACTCGGCGACGCGAGCCCGATCCGTACCGTGCGAGGGGTCGGCTACAGCGCCGATGCCTAACCCAACCGTCGGGCCGGTGAACCCGCCGCGCACTGCCGAACCGGCACGGCAAGCCGCGCACGCCGGTCGTCGCCGTCGGTACAGCCTGGCGACGCGCATCTCGCTGCTGGCGATGCTCGCTGCGACGGTCGCCGTGGTGGTGGCCGGACTCGTCTCAGGTGTGCTGCTCCGCTCCTCGGCGCAGGCACAGGGCCAAAAAGAGCTCCGCAACGACGTGGCGCTCGTGGCGCACGCGGTCGACAACACTGTCGACAAGAGCGGACGGGTGCGGGTGCCCACCGAGGTCGTCAAGACCCTGGCCGACCGACACATCACCATCGTGGTCGTCGACGCCGACGGTCAGTTGACCGGACCCGAAGGCAGACCGCTCGCCTCGCAACCGCTACCCGCGAAGGACGTGGCCCGGCTCATCGCGGGTTCACCGGTTTCGGCTACCCGCACCCTGAATCGGTCGCGCGTTTACCTTGAGGGTCAGCCGTTGCAGGGCGGCCGCGGAGTCGTGCTGGTAGAGAAAGTGTCGAGCGCGCGATCGAGCGAAGGGTTCACCCGGCTCCGGCTCGCCGCCGCCCTCGCCATCGGCCTGGTCGTGGCGGCCGCTGCCGGCCTACTGCTCGCGCGCCGGATCGTTCGCCCGCTGCAGCGAGCAGCGGCCGCGGCACACCGGCTGTCGACCGGCGCGCGCGACGTCCGGCTCGAACCCGAGGGGCCGGCTGAAGTCGCCGAGGTCGCAGACGCACTCAACCTGCTTGCTTCAGCGTTGACGACCAGTGAGTCGAGACAGCGCGAGTTCCTGCTCTCGATCTCACACGAACTGCGCACCCCACTGACCGCCGTCAAGGGCTACGCCGAAGCCTTGGCGGACGGCGTGGTGGCGCCCGAAGCGGTCGCGGCGACTGGGCAGGTTGTGCTCGCAGAGTCCGACCGGCTCGAGCGGCTGGTCCGTGACCTGCTCGACCTCGCGCGTCTCGGTGCCGACGACTTCAGGATCGACGTGACGTCCGTCGACCTGGCCGAACTCCTGCGTCAGGCGGGCGTGGTCTGGGCCGACAGGTGCGCGCGTGTTGGCGTGCCATTCCGAGTCGAGATCGCGGACGGCGTCGGTTCCGTCGTCCATTCCGACCCGGCGCGACTCCGGCAGATCGTCGACGGATTGGCCGAAAACGCGTTGCGGGTCACGCCTAGTGGTCGTCCGATCGTGTTCGCGCTGCTTGAAGCCGGCTCTGACGTGCTGATGCAAGTGCGCGACGGCGGACCCGGACTGACAGACGACGACTGCCGGGTCGCGTTCGACCGGTCCGTGCTCTACGAGCGTTACAGGGGAGTGCGGCGGGTGAGTACCGGCGTCGGATTGGCACTCGTTGCCGGACTCGCCGCCCGGCTCGGCGGGCGCGCCGAAGCCGGTCACGCTCACGAAGGCGGGGCATGCTTCACCATCCGGCTACCTCGCGGTTGAACGCAGCGCTGATCGCCGTGCGTAAGGACTGCTGTGGGCAGGGGGCTGAATTCGCAATCCTGCAGGGCCGCTACCCTGGACCGACTCCGACCCACTCCGGGCCCACTCGACCCAGTCCGGCTAAGTCCGCTGTCAGCTGATGGAATCGCCCGCCCGTGAAAACCTGCGCATATCAAGGGGATCGCTACGTGAGCGTGCTCGACGAGATTCTGGTCGGCGTCCGCGCCGACGTCGAAGCACGCCAGCGCGCGATGCCGCTGGATGTCGTCAAAGCCAAGGCGGCCAGCCGCGCCGAACGTGGCAGGCCGATCGACGGCGTGGCCGCGTTGCGACGCGATGCCGTCACCGTGATAGCCGAGGTGAAGAGATCGAGCCCCTCGCGCGGCGAACTCGCGACCATCACCGATCCGGCCGCGCTAGCCCGTGCCTACGAGGCCGGCGGCGCGGCCGCCATCAGCGTCCTGACCGAGCGGCGCCGGTTCAACGGCTCGCTTGACGACCTCGAGACCGTTCGCAAGGCCGTCGGCGTCCCGCTGCTGCGAAAGGACTTCGTCTACAGCTCTTACCAGTTGTGGGAGGCGCTCGCCTACGGCGCCGATCTGGTCCTGCTGATCGTGGCGGCACTCGACCAAAGCGCCCTCGTGTCGCTCGTCGAGCGGGCCCAATCGCTTGGCCTCACCCCGCTGGTCGAAGTTCACGACGAGGCCGAGATCGGCCGCGCAATCGATGCCGGTGCTCGGGTGATCGGGGTCAACGCCCGCGATCTGCGCACCCTCGAGGTTGACCGCACCGTGTTCGCGCGTCTGGCGCCGCGGATTCCATCCGGCATTGTGAAGGTGGCCGAGTCAGGTGTGCGCGGCCCCCACGATCTATTCGCCTACGCGTCGGCAGGTGCCGACGCGGTACTTGTCGGTGAAGGTCTCGTCACCGACAAGGACCCGCGCCAGGCGGTTGCCGACCTGGTGACCGCCGGGGCGCACCCGGCACTTCGCCACGGACAGGCCTGAGGCAACACGATGCAGGCCGGTCCGCTCCCCGACAGTGCCGGGCACTTCGGGCCGTTCGGCGGTCGTTTCGTACCCGAAGCCCTTGTCGCGGCCCTCGACGAACTGAGCGTCGCCTACGTCGACGCGATGGCCGACCCGAACTTCACTGGTGAACTGGCGCGGCTGCTCGCAACGTATGCCGGCCGGGCCACCCCGATCACCGACGCTCGCCGGTTCTCCGAATACGCGGGTGGCGCGCGCATCTTGCTCAAACGCGAAGACCTCACCCACACCGGCTCACACAAGATCAACAACGTGCTCGGCCAGGCGCTGCTGACCGTGCGCATGGGCAAGAAGCGCGTGATCGCCGAGACCGGTGCGGGTCAGCACGGCGTGGCCACCGCAACCGCGGCCGCGCTTATGGGCCTTGATTGCACGATCTACATGGGCGAAGAAGACACCCGGCGGCAGGCCTTGAACGTGGCGCGCATGAAGCTGCTCGGAGCCGAAGTGGTCTCGGTCAACGCCGGTAGCCGCACGTTGAAGGACGCGATCAACGAGGCATTCCGCGACTGGGTGACGACCGTCGAGGAGACCCACTACCTGTTCGGTACAGTCGCCGGCCCGCACCCGTTCCCCGCGCTCGTCCGCGACTTCCAGAAGGTCGTCGGCGAAGAAGCCCGATCGCAGGTCTACGAGCTGACCGGGCGGTTGCCCGATGCCGTGACGGCGTGCGTGGGCGGCGGGTCGAACGCCCTTGGCATCTTTACCGCGTTCATCCCCGACGCTTCGGTGCGGCTGTACGGGTTCGAAGCGGGCGGCGACGGCGTCGCCACCGGCCGCCATGCGGCCACGCTCACCGCAGGCTCGCGTGGGGTGCTGCACGGGGCCCGCACCTATGTACTGCAGGACGCCGACGGCCAGACCGTCGAGTCGCACTCGATTTCAGCCGGGCTCGATTACCCCGGCGTCGGCCCCGAGCATGCCTGGCTCGCCGAGACCGGCCGCGCCATCTACCAGGCCGTCACCGACGCCGAAGCGATGGACGCGTTCAGGTTGCTCTCGCGCACCGAGGGGATCATCCCGGCGATCGAGAGCGCGCACGCGTTGGCCGGCACCCTGCACGTTGGCCGCCAGCTCGGCCCCGAGGCCACCGTGCTCGTCAGCCTGTCGGGTCGCGGCGACAAGGACGTCGACACCGCCGCCCGCTGGTTTGGTCTCACGTGAGCACTCCAGCGTTCGGGCGCGTGTCGTCGAGTGAAGGATTAGCGGCGGTGGCCACTGCATGACTGCCATCTCCGACACGTTCGCGCGCTGCCGGGCCGACGGTCGCGCGGCGCTGGTGGGCTACCTGCCTGCCTGTTTCCCGACAGTCGATCGTGGCGTTGCCAACCTGCGTGCGCTCGTAGAGGGCGGCGTCGACATCGTCGAAGTCGGCCTGCCCTACAGCGACCCCGGCCTCGAGGGGCCGGTCATCGCGCAGTCCCACGAGATCGCGTTGCGCGCCGGCTCCACCACGGCTCATGTGTTGCGCACGGTTGAAGCGGTGGCGGCCACCGGGGTCGCCACGCTCGTCATGACGTACTGGAACCCGATCGAACGTTACGGCGTCGACCGGTTTGCCGCCGACCTGGCGAGCGCGGGCGGAGCCGGCCTCATCACCCCTGACCTGCTGCCCGACGAAGCCGAACCATGGCTCGCCGCCAGCGACGCGCATGGGCTCGACCGCGTCTTCCTCGTGGCACCCAGCTCGACCGACGAGCGGATCGCGCTGACGAGCCGCTTTTGCCGAGGTTTCGTGTATGCCGCCTCGGTCATGGGCGTCACCGGCTCGCGGGCCCAGACCAGCGCGCTCGCGCCCAAGCTCGTGGCACGCACCCGGGCGCACACTGAGTTACCGATCGGGGTGGGCCTCGGCGTGAGCAACGCCGACCAGGCTGGCGAGGTAGCCGGTTACGCCGACGCCGTCATCGTCGGCTCGGCGCTCGTGCGGCGGGTGCTCGACGCGCGGGGTGTCGGCGACGAAGCGGTTGGGGTCCGCGCACTCGCAGCCGAACTGGCGGCCGGCGTGCGTCGTCGTCCGATCGGCTGATCACGGTCGGATGCGAGCCGCCGTGAGTCGCGTTAGCGCTGTACCGTCGGAGACGCCATGAGACCGCACGCGTTCATCCCGAGCCCCAGCCAAGGTGTCTGGCACCTCGGGCCTTTCCCGCTACGTGCCTACGCGTTTTGCATCATCGTCGGCATCATCGTCGCGTTGATGGTCGCCGATCGGCGCTGGCGCGCGCGTGGCGGCAGTTCAGCCACCGTCAACCAGATCGCTACCTGGGCAGTGCCGTTCGGGCTCGTCGGCGGCCGCGTCTACCACGTGATGACCGACCCTGAGCTGTACTTCGAACACGGCAACGACTGGGTGCACATCTTCTATGTCTGGAACGGCGGCCTCGGCATCTGGGGCGCGATCGCGCTCGGCGCGGTCGGCGCCTACATCGGCTGCCGCCGTGCCGGCGCGTGTTTCCCCGCGTTCGCCGACGCGCTCGCTCCGGGGCTGGCCCTGGCCCAGGCGGTTGGCCGCTGGGGCAATTACTTCAACCAGGAGCTGTTCGGCAAGTCGACCACGATGCCATGGGGCCTGAAGATCGACGCGGCACACGCGCCCGCCGGTGTTACCACCGCCGGGGTCTACCAGCCGACCTTCCTGTATGAGTCGCTGTGGGACATCGGCACCGCGCTGCTCGTGCTTTGGGCCGATCGGCGCTTCAAGATGGGCCATGGCAGAGCATTCCTGCTCTATGTGATGGCCTACGTCGCTGGCCGTAGCTGGATCGAGTACCTGCGCGTCGACCACGC
>JBOGEK010000020.1:0-5185 GCA_050743645.1 Acidothermaceae bacterium | reverse complement strand
GCTCGGTGAACGGCTTCGGCATGAAAGTGGCGTAGAGGTTCTGCTCCAACGCCACCTGCTTCACGACCTGGCGGACCGTCAAGATGTTGTCGGCTGTCGTCAGCGCGTCGGCGTAGCGCAGGTCGATTTCCTGCTGGCCGGGTGCGGCCTCGTGATGGCTGAACTCGACCGAGATGCCCATGGATTCGAGCATCGTGATGGCCTGCCGGCGAAAGTCGTGCCCGACCCCGTGCGGGGTGTGATCGAAGTACCCGCTCGCGTCGGCGGATATCGGCGACTCACCCGGCATGGGCTGGCGTTCGAGCAAGAAGAACTCGATCTCGGGGTGGGTGTAGAAGGTGAAGCCGAGATCGGCAGCTCGCGCCAGCGCCCGCTTCAACACGTAGCGCGAGTCGGCCCAGCTCGGCGAACCATCGGGCATCAAGATGTCGCAGAACATTCGCGCAGTGCCCGGCGACTCAGAGCGCCACGGCAATATTTGGAACGTCGCCGGGTCGGGCTTTGCGAGCATGTCGGCCTCGTAGACCCGGGCGAACCCCTCGATGGCCGAGCCGTCGAATCCGATGCCCTCGGCGAACGCGCCCTCGAGTTCGGCCGGCGCGACGGCCACCGATTTCAAGAACCCGAGCACGTCGGTGAACCACAGGCGAACGAAACGGATGTCGCGCTCCTCAAGGGTGCGCAGCACGAACTCGGTCTGCTTATCCATGCAGCAATCTTCGCCGTCCGACGTTACGCCCGCGTTACGGCACGCCGACCGATCAGATCCGACGTCGACCCCACGCCAAGGCGAGCATGTAGACGAACCCGAAAGCCGAGCACAACTGCAGCCACGGCGACGTGTCGACACCTCGAACAAGCTGGACGACGAAACCCGTGACGAGCACGACACTGATCACCCGCGTGGTCACCGTCGAGGCGAACTCGTCGATGTGGCGGCGGCGCTCGTCCATGTCACGATTCGCGAGCAGCGCCACCGTCTCGCTGCGTCCGCTCAAGAACAGCAGCAACCCGGCATAGGCAACCAGCACGACCCCGAACGAGACCGCCGCCCCGGTGTTGTCGTTCACGAGCGAGACGACGACCAGCACGATCGCCATCACGACGCAGAAGCCGGCGACTGCCCACTTCCCGTTGGACACCCGGTGCACGAAGTTCGGGCGTTCAGTCGACATGAAAAACCTCCTCAACGGTGCGCCCGAAGTAACGGGCCATGGCAATGGCAAGGGGCAGCGACGGGCTGTAGCGGCCGGTCTCGATCGCGTTCACGGTCTGTCGTGAAACTCCAAGCGCTACTCCGAGATCGCCCTGCGATATCTCCTTTGCGAGACGCAATGCTCGGACGTCGTTCTCCATGTCCTGTAAAGTAGCCTTGACAGATGCAGCTGTCAAGTAAGCTTTACACGACGGTGTCGCAGCACAGTGGATACGCTGAGATCGTGCCGCAGCTACGACTTGCCCTGGCCCAGGTCGACCCCGTCGTGGGCGACATCGATGGCAACGCCGACATGGTGATGGCGTGGTCGCGCCACGCGGCCGCGCGCGGTGCGCACCTGATTGCATTCCCCGAGATGATGTTGACCGGCTACCCCATCGAAGATCTCGCACTTCGGCCGTCGTTCGTCGAAGCGTCGGCGGCAGCAGTCGAAACCCTCGCTGCCCGGCTGGCGTTCGAAGGCCTCGGCGAACTCGCGGTGATCGTCGGCTATCTCGACCGCCCAACCAGCCGATTGCCGGCCGATGCCGCCGCGTTCTTGTACCGCGGCGCAGTCGTGGCCCGCTACGCGAAGCATCACCTGCCCAACTACGGCGTCTTCGACGAATATCGTTATTTCTCCAGCGGCGACAAGCTGGCCGTCGTCCGGCATCTTGGCGTCGACATCGCGATGACCGTGTGCGAAGACCTATGGCAGGACGGCGGTCCGATCACCGCAGCGAAGCTCGCAACCGCAGGTCTCGTCGTCAACATCAACGGATCCCCGTACGAGCGCGGCAAACACGACGTGCGGTTGCGGCTGGTACAACGGCGCGCGGCCGAGGCTGGCGCGACGCTCGCCTACGTCAACATGGTCGGTGGCCAGGACGAGTTGGTATTCGATGGCGACTCCCTCGTGGTCTCTGCAACGGGCGCCGTCCTCACCCGTGCGCCCCAGTTCGACGAAGGCCTCGTCGTGGTCGATCTCGGACTACCGCAGGCAAGCGACGATCGGGTCGGCACCGTCGATGTGGCCGACGGCACCCAGATGACCGTCGAGCGAGTCGACCTCCGCACACCTGCTCTTCCTGCATACGACGCGGCCGCGGCCGGTGTTGCCGAACGCCTTGCCCCGGAGGCCGAGGTCTACAGCGCGCTCGTCGTCGCGACGCGCGATTACGTGCGAAAGAACGGCTTCAACTCCGTCGTACTCGGGCTTTCCGGCGGCATCGATTCGGCCGTCGTCGCAACCATCGCCGTCGACGCGATCGGCGCAGCCGCGGTCAACACGGTGGCGCTGCCGAGCAGCTGGTCGAGCGAACATTCCTTGTCGGACGCCGCAGAGCTTGCGCGCCGCCAAGGCATCACGCATTCCGTGGTGCCGATTGCCGACATCGTCGACGGCTATGAAAAGCAGCTCGAGTTGCACGGCCTGGCCGCCGAGAACCTGCAAGCACGGGTGCGCGGAACGATCCTGATGGGGTTGTCGAACGAGCACGGCCATCTCGTGCTGACGACGGGCAACAAGAGCGAACTGGCGACCGGATACTCCACGTTGTACGGCGACTCTGCCGGCGGATTCGCGCCCATCAAAGACGTTCCGAAGTCGCTGGTCTGGAAACTCGCGCGCTGGCGCAATGCGCAGGCGACATTGCGCGGCGCCGAACCGCCGATTCCGCAGAACTCCATCGACAAGCCTCCATCAGCCGAGCTTCGGCCCGGCCAGCTCGACAGCGACTCGCTGCCCGACTACGCCGAACTCGACCAGATCCTCGATGGTTACGTCGAACGCGACCTGAGCCGAGACGAACTCGTCAACGCGGGCCACGACCGAGCGCTCGTCGACAAGGTGGTCCGTCTCGTCGACCTCGCCGAATACAAGCGACGGCAATATCCACCCGGCCCGAAAATCACGGTGCGCAACTTCGGCCGCGACCGCAGGCTTCCGATCACCAACCGCTGGCGCGAGCCGCAAGCCGAACAGCCCGGCTAGCCCTTCACTCCCGCGCTGAGCTGAGCACCGACGAAGCGGCGTTGAAAGACGAAGAACACGATCGCCACGGGGATCGTCGTCAGCAAAGCGGCGCCGAGCGTGAGTGGATATTGGTTGCCGGTGCCGAGACCGCCCTGGAACAGCGCGAGTCCCTTGGTGAGGGTGTAGAGCCGAGGTGAGTCGCCCGCGACCAGGAACGCGGCGAACTCGTTCCACGAACCTTGAAACGACAAGATCGTGAGTGTGAGCAGTCCGGCCTTTGCCATCGGCAACGCCACATACCAGTAGGTGCGCCAGATCCCAGCCCCGTCGATGCGAGCGGCCTCCTCGATGGTCAGCGGAATCTGCAAGAAAAACTGCCGCATCAAGAAGATACCCATCGCGTCCATGGCGATCGGAAAGATCATGGCGGCGTACGTGTTGTAGATACCAAGCTCTTTGATGACGAGAAAACGAGGGATCAACAACACCACACCGGGCACCGACATCGTCGCGAGCACCAAGGCGAAGACGGCTCGCCGGCCAGGGAAACTCAAGCGGGCAAGCGCATAGCCGGCCAGACTGTCGAGAAATACCCGGGCAAGCGTCACGCATGTCGACACGATCGCGCTGTTCAGCAGCCACAGCGGGAAATCGACGGACGTGTCGTTGCTGAAGCCGAAGATGCGCTTCCACGCCGCGACGCTGAACGGATTGGGGATCAATGAAAGCGAATGCGCGGTGGCGTCGGGTCCGGTCTTGAACGACGTCGCGATCTGGATCGCGAACGGGCCGAGGTACACGAGTGCGAAGAGGCTCAACAAGACGTAGAACACGGTACGGCGCAGCTTCGAACCACCGGGTCGCGAGTCCATCAGCGTTCGTCCTTGTCTCGCAGCACCCATCGTTGCGCGCTCGTGAGCACCGTTATGAGGGCGAACAGCAAGAAGGCAATCGCGGCGCCCGAGCCGAAGTTGAAGTTCTCGAAACTCGTCGTGTACGACAGATACGCCGGCGTGGTGGTGCCTGCGTTGTTGCCGGTCAGGAAGATTTGGTCGAAGACTTGCCAGGTCGAGATCAAGCCGAGCGTCAGTACGAGCAGCAGAGTTGGCCGCAACATCGGAACGGTCACTCGCCAGAAGCGTTGCCACGCGTTGGCGCCGTCGATCTCGCTTGCCTCTTCGACCTCTTCGGAGATGTTTTGCAACGCGGCGAGAAACATCAGCATGAAGGTGCCGGACGTCGTCCAGATCACCAACACGATGATGGCGCACATGGCCATCGACGGCCCCGAAATCCAATCCCAGACCGACCGGGTGAACACCACGTGCTTGGCCCAGCCCGGCGGCGAATGCATGCCGAACAGACCGAGGACGTTGTGAATCAGGCCGTTGCTGTTCGCGAACCAGTTCGGTCCGTCGATGCCGACGAAACTCAAGAGCCGGTTCACCGCACCGGAGCCTTGGAACAAGAAGATGAATACCAGGGTGATAGCCACACTGCTGGTCACCGACGGAAAGTAGAACGCGGTGCGAAAGAAGCTCTTCGCCTTGAGAAACCTCCCGTTGACCAGCACCGCGAGCACCAGTGCGAGCAGCGTTTGGGTCGGAACCACGAGGAGCACGAAATAGAAGTTGTTCTCGATCGAGCGGGCAAAGTTTTGCTGGGTGAGTCCGCCGCCGCTGAGCAGGTTCTTATAGTTCTGCAGTCCGATCCACTTCGCACCTGATCCGAACGGGCTCGTTGTGCCGCTCCACTTGGTGAAGCTGATGTAAAGCGCGAGCACGATCGGCAGCACCACGAACAGCGCAAGACCCGCAAGGGCCGGCGACACGAACAGCCAACCAGCAATTCCCTCGCGGCCGCGCAGGTGTGATCGACCCTTACGTTTCGGCGGCACTGATACCGCGGGAGGTATCGCCGACGCGGTCACCGCCATCGATGTCGCTCCCTCCCGGTCACCGGATCAACAGATGCGACGGCTGCAGGATCGGCGACGGCTGGCCGTCGCCGATCCT
>JBOGEK010000019.1:0-1809 GCA_050743645.1 Acidothermaceae bacterium | reverse complement strand
TGCCCGGCAGGACAAAATCGACGGTGATAGATCTGCGTTTATAACGCGACCAAATCTTGCGGCTTCGCCGGTTAGCGACACCATTTGATTGGGCGTAACAATTCGGATTTGCTCCAAAATGGCAGTGACAAGACAGAGCTCGGGCGTGTCGCAGCTAACCCCTCGATGTCGCCTCTTTACTTGATGCTGGCCGTATGTTCGGAGAGCAGTGGTATTCGCCAAACCTGCTGCGATTGGTCGTAACAAATACCGACGAGACTTGTGCCGTCGGCCGAGATGGCCAGCCACCATTGCGACGACATTGGCAACGGAGGCAATGCGATGAGTTGAACTTGCGCACCAGTTGGGGCACTCGAGGTGGTGACAGGCTCCACGCTGATACTGCGAGCAATGCTGACCAGTTCGCGTTCCTGCTGAACGGTTAGCGCGCGTGCGAATAGTAATCCAACGAGTCGTTGTGCGATGTGAGCGTCGTTGTTCTGGCCGGCGGCAAGATAGCTGCGCAACGAGGCGACGTCTGTCGGCACGATGCCTGGGTACTCGATCGGCTCGGTGTCGGTCCCGTTCGTTGGCGCGGGCGTGGCGGACGCCGATGCTTTACTCGCCGCGGATGCGGACTTCGTCGCCGGGACGATCGTCAGATCGGTAGTCAGGCGCCCGGCGGCATTGGTCCTGGTTAGCTTGCCGTGCCCGTCGGCGCTAACCCAACGGTTTGCTGTGTCCAGGAGTTGCCCACTCGACCAGTCCTGCCACCGAATATGGTCGAAGCCGGCCGGTGCGGGCAGCGTCTCGTAAGATCCGGCTATCGCAGTGCCCGGCGCTACACCCGGATGTGAGTGGGTTGCCTTGGTGGCCCAGATCCCGACCGTGGCAAGTACCGCGACGGCGGCAGCCGATGCGACGACAGCGAGATGCCGCGACTGGACTCGACGCCGGACGGCTCCGAGCCGGGCATCGCTGAAGTCCACCACCTCCGGAAGGCGCTCGCCTTCCACCTGTGCAGCGGACCGACCGGGGTCGAATGGTCGGAACACCTCGCGCAAGTATTCGGTGTCGTCGTTCATCTCGTGCCACCCTCTCGACGCCGGTCCTCGGCGGTGAGCGCCCGCAACCTGGCTTCCACTCGCTTGCGAAGACGGTGAAGTCGAACGTGGGCTGCCGTTGCGCTGCACCCCAGCACCGCTGCGGCCCGCGGCACGTCAAGGTCCTCCCACACCACCAGACGCAGTAGTTCGGCGTCGGCGGCCCGCAATGAATTGATGACCTGCTCGACCCACAACGCGTCGATGAGCAGTTCGTGGTCCCCGACTGTCACGTGGGCAGATTCCACCGCTAGTGCCGACGCAAGCCGCCGGGCGTTCGCGCGGCGTCGGCCAACCTTCAACACCTCGAAGCCCGCGATGCGGTACAGCCACGGAAGCGCGTCGTCCGGCATCTGATCGATCTTCCGCCACGCGATCGCGAATACGGTCGCCACGATGTCCGGCGCGTCGACCGCGCCAACCCGCCGGGTCGCGTAGCGCAACAGGTCTTGCCCGTAGGCGGAGTAAACGTTCGACAGCCGCTCCGCATCCGCCGTCGCCGGGTCCGTCATCGCCGCCACACCCTTATACCCCCGACCGCGGCCAACTCCTTACACCGAACTTTCACGCGCCCCACTCATCTTCGGTGGCCACGGCGATCGAGGCGACGTCGGACCGGTGTCGGAGCGAACCTGCGGCACGCTACATCGGCGCCGTCGAGACACGCCCTCCGGACGGCCAGCCCGTTGTAGTTCCGCCTTTGGCTGCCGTCGGTTCCACGCCGCGG
>JBOGEK010000018.1:0-14734 GCA_050743645.1 Acidothermaceae bacterium | reverse complement strand
CGCGACGCCGGGTGCGGCCGGCTGGGCGGTTCAGCAAGCGAATTCGGAGTGCTGAGCATTCGTTAGCCGAAAACCTTCGTGAAGGAGGCAAGGATCGAGTCACGCTGGCTGACCAGATCCGAGAAAGGAACCGTGACGACCTTGGTGCCGGCAGGAAGAACCTGGTCGGCGCCAACCGCTGGCGTGTAGCCGAGCTTGACCAATTCAGCCTGACCGTCGGACGTCAGCAACCAGTTCAAGAAGTCGCCGGCAACCGCAGCGTTCTTGGCACCCTTGACGAGTGCAGCAGGTGCAGGCACCGGAATCGCGCCACTCGTGGGCCACACGATCTGCACAGGTGAACCCTTGGTCTGAAGCGGACGGTAGACGGAGTCGAGCGTAATGCCGATCGGCCGAGCGCCGCTGGCGACGTCCTTGCCGACCGTGCTGGTCGACTGGACGATCTTCACGCCGTTCGCCTTGAGCTTGCTGAAGAAGTCAGCGCCCGCCAGCTTCGGCATCTCTGCCGCCATGGCCAAAGTGGTACCCGAGTACGACGGGTCACCAATCTCGATCTTGCCCTTATACGCCGGGTTCGTGAGGTCGGACCAGTCCTTAGGCACCGGAGTTGTGCCGGTCTTGTAGATGATGACGTTGTAGAAGTTGAACGGACCGAACCAACCAGTGCCGATCATGTCTGCCGACAGTTGGCTTTCGCTGGCAGGCTTGAAGGTGTCGTCAAGCACACCCGCGGAGTCGAGCTGGGGCATGACCGTCGGGTCGGCGAGCAGTAGAGCGTCGGCACGCACGCCCCCGGCCTTTTCCTCGGTCTCGATACGGGTGACCAGCGCGCCGGTGCCGCCGGTCACGATGCTGACCGTTTCGCTTGAGTGACTCGCGTGGAAGGCGTCGGCGAGCGCCTTGCCGTTGTCGGCGGTCAACGCGCCGTAGACGGTCGCGTTGCCGCTCGCCTGAGGCGACGACGCGGGGGCGGACGGCGACGCTGCGCCGCTACTGCCCTGGCTGGCTGAGGTCTGCGGTGCCGCGGGCGTCGAACTGGTCGACGCTCCGGTGTGCTTGGTCGAACTGCTGCAGGCGGCCAGCGTGACCGCCGCCGCGACGGCGACGCCTGTGGCAATCGCTCGTTTCATTTTGGCCAGCTCCCATCGTCCTTTAGAGAATGCCGCAGTTGCGGCACCAGGATCAGCTTGAGCGCGCCACCGGGTTGCTGGCACGCGCTCTCCTCGTTGCACAGGATGTTGCTTTAAAGCTCACTAATGTGATACAAGCTGTTCACTGGTGTAGATTAGATGCCACCGGGTGCAGACCGTCAAGCTCTGCGGCGAAACTTCTCCAGGCCGTGATTTTCCGTTGTCGGTTCCCGCGCCCCCCGAGAACCCTCATTTCCAAACCGCACAACTGTGACTCAGTAGAAGCACACGTGTTATTTCGCTACAGTTCGCGGAACCAACCCAAAGCCGACCCGATGTCACCTCGTCACAGTTCCCGGACGACGACCTACGCCCGTCGGCCGGCCCGCTGAGCCCACGAGGAGCGGCATGTGAGCACCACGGCATCGCCGACACTGCTCGCACTTGCCCTAGTGTTCGCCGTCGTCACAGGGGCCAACGACGGCGGTGCGATCCTCACGATGGGGTTGCGGCTTCCCTCGATTCGGCCGCTCGGCGCGCTCGTGGTCTTGGTACTTGGCGTCACGCTCGCCCCGCTGCTGTTCGGCGTGCATGTCGCCGAAACGTTCTCCAAGCGATTGGTGAGTTTCGACGCCGCCAACGGGCGGTCAGCTTTTGTCGTCGGCTTGTGCGCCGCCTTGGCGGTCGTAGCGGTGCTGACTCGAAGCGGTCTGCCGACGAGCCTGACCCTCGCCCTCATCGGCGGAATTACAGGAGCCGGCCTCGGGTACGGGTTGTCGGTTGCGTGGCCCGGCGTCCTCGCAGTGCTTGCGTTCGGGCTGGCGGCCCCGCTCGCCGGCGGCCTAGCGGGGCTGGGGTTGGCCCGCGCATTGCGCGCGTTGCCTGCCGACCGGGCGATCCCTCTAGCCGTGCGTTGGTCGACGCTCGCCGGGTATGTCGTTCAGGCCTTCGCGTACGGAGCAAACGACGGCCAAAAAATGCTGGCCGTTTTCGCAATCACGGGGACGGCGGGTGACGCGTTGACCGTGCGCGCGTCGAGTGAGCGGCTGGTCACGATCGGCTGCTGCTTCGCGATCGGCACCGTGTTGAGCTTGCGACGACTGGCTGGTCGGCTGGGCCGCGACTTGCTCGTCGTCCGGCCGGTACATGCACTTTCAGCCGAGCTCGCGTCGTCGGCGGCGGTGTTCGGCAGTGCAGCCGCCGGCATGCCGGTGAGCATGACGCAAGCCATCGCGGGTGCGCTTGTCGGCGCAGGCGTAAGTGAGAGTTCTAGGAGGGTGCGATGGAGAGCAGTCGTGAGATTGGCAATGGCGTGGGCGGTGACGCTGCCGGCAACCGTCGTCCTCGCATTCGTCGTCGCAGCAGCAGCCCGGCTCCTTCGATGAGGCTTCCAGGCATGCGACGGGTGGTCGACGACCTTCTCGGCCGTTCCGATCAGCACCTCGTCGCTCTCGTCACCGACCAGATCGGCAGCGCCGTGGCCGGCGCTAATCTCGCGCGAACGATGGTCGTCGGTGACGTGAGCCCTGCTGAGGCCCGCGCGAGCATGTCCGAGGTCGAACACCACGGCGACCAGCAACGAGCCAAGCTCGTGGCAGCGCTCTCGGCTTCGCTGACGACTCCGATCGACCGTGAAGACCTCTTCCGGATGTCCCGATTCGTCGACGACGTCCTCGATGAGCTACGCGATTTTGTCCGCGAATCCGACCTGTACGAGTTGCCCGATCAGCGATCGGTCGCTCCGGTCCTCGACGCGTTGATCCAAGGGCTGAATGCGCTGCAAGCCGCGCTTCGGCAGACAGTGATGCGCACCTCGGCGGCAGGCGTGAGCACGCTGGCAGCCAAGAAAGCAGGCGGGCGAGTGCGGCAGCTTTACCAGTTGGAGCTGGCCGAACTTTTTCGTCGTCCACTCGACGTTGAACTCATGAAACGGCGGGAGTTGCTCCGGCGAATCGACGTCGTTGGCATCAGGCTCGGCGAGGCTGCCGACGCGCTCGCCGATGGAATCATGAAGCGCAGCCGCTGATCCGGCGGCTACATCAGCGATAACAACTCGGTCAGCGAATCGAGGACGACGTCGGGCGCAACGCCGCGAACCGGCTTACCCGGCCCGGCGGGCGAAGACATCAAGACGGCCTTGCCCATTCCCGCGCGACGAGCACCGAGAATGTCACGGTTGAGCTTGTCACCGACGAACCACGACTGCGCCGGCGCCGCGTCGAGCCGAATCAATGCATCGAGCATGAAATCGGGATTCGGCTTTCGAATACCTGTCTCGTCGGAGAAAAGCTCGACGTCGAGGAGCCCGTCGAGCTTGTCGATCCGCATCTGCCGGCGCGCCGAGTCGCCGGCAAGACAATTGCAGACGAGCGCCGTACGAACACCGCGCCGCCGCAGCTCCAGCAAGACCTCGCGGGCGTCTGGCTTCGCCGGCCGACGCAACGTCGCGAACTCGAAGTGCTCGCAAAGTGAACCGGCCGCTGCAAGGATCGCCTTACGCTGCGCCTCAGGCCAATCGGCGACGACGAGTTCGATGAATTCCTCGTGCGCTAACTCGCGCGGGTGCATGAATCGCGATTGAGACTGCTTCCAGGCTTCGTAGGCGCTGTTGCCGGAACGCAGATCGGCCTCGACGTCATCGAGCGAAAGCGCCGCCAGCCCTTGCCCGGAGAGAATCGCAACGATCTCGGCAGCGATCCTGGAGAACCCCTCGTCGACGTGCCGCACCTCGGTCAGCACGCCGCCGTAGTCGAACAGGATCGCGGCAGGAGCGGTCATCGGCGATCCCTCACATCAACTCGCCGGAGAACGACATCACATCGCCGCGACGCACGGTGCGAACCGGCACCGATGTCGCCGGGAAGTGGTCAGGGGCGTTCGTGTGCACGGGCACGACGACCCTCGGATGCACTGCCTCGACTAGCCACTGCAGGTCATGAAGCAAGGCATGACCGTGCGACGACACAGCCTCGAACCTGATGCCGAGTTCTTTCGTCCAGGTCTCGAGCACCTGCCAACCGGGATCAGCCGGCCCGTGCGGATACCCGTTCATGTGCACGTAAATATCACCGGGCCCAGCTGCCATGTCGAGTAGACGGGGCCGGTCCCAACGTCTCAGTTCGCAGACGAACGCCTGCGGGTCGTCGGCGACATCAGACGGCGTTACCGCCTCGGCGTCACGCGCATCGACACGCTCCGCGTTGATCCCGTCGTCCGCCCACACAGCGACGCCACTTGAGACGTCGAGGCCGCTGAATCCCGCGGCCGCCGCACGTTGCCAGATCGCGTAACTGCGGGCGCTTAGGACGAGAATTCGCTTGTGCGACACGGCGATGTCGCGGATCTCGCTCTGGCGTTCGAGATTGCGTTCGTGGAAGGAGCAGTAGACACCGCGGCGGGCAGTCGCGACGAAAGCATCGAAGGCCTCGCCCACGTCGCGCTCAGTCACGTTTTGCAGGGCCGGCGCCGCCGCGAGTGTGGCGACCCCTGACAAGTCAGTTGTGGCAGTCGACGCCTCGGTCAGCAGGATGTCGACGCCGGCGCATTTTTCGACGAATGTCTTCATCAGGTCGGGATGACGGCCGTGCAATCGCCAATCGCCGGTGTAGGCAACGCAACCGTCGGGTGTTCTGATCAAAATCCCTGCCGCGCCGGGAACGTCGTGGTCGACTTCAATCACCTCGACGCTGAGATCACCGACCTGGTGCGACGATCCCGCAGCCACTCCGGTGACCGTTGCGACCGCGGGAGCCACGGCTCCGGCCATGACGAGAGCTTCGTGCAACCGGGCGCCGCGTTCGCTCATCAGCACTTGCACATTCGGAGCCACGAATGGCAGCAACAACATGTGGTCTTCGTGCAAATGGCTGATGAACACGCAGATGTCGTCACGATCGGTGTCGTCGATCAACGGGAAATCAGCAAGCAGGAACCCGGTCGCACGCAGCCGCTGCGTTGCCGCCCTGACCGACGTGAGCAATTGGGCGGGGTCGTAGAGGTTCTCGATCAAAGGAGCCATGCCGGCGCGCAGGTAGTCGAGAAGCGCTGAATGATCGCGGGCGGGCAGCAGCGGATTGAACAATGTGGCGTGGCGCACGATCGCCGGATTGCCGACCACGCCGAGGTCGAAAACGAGCCGGCCGGTCTGACCGGACACCAGGATTTGTACGCCTCCGACAGTGTTGGTGCCACCGAGGAAGGTCAAGCCTGCAGTCATCGACGGCGGCCCTGCCGAAACGCGGGGGCGGGTAGTGAGCGATGGCGCATCGTCACTCGGCGAACCCTTCGTTGAACGTCAGCGCGGTGGCGGCTATTTGCAACTGTCACGTTATTGCGTTTTACAGTCTGACGTGACTATTCTGGGCGACTACGTCCTTGAGTGTCAACGTGATCCGACTTCTGCCGTGGCGGCGAGAACCAATTCACTGAGCCCTTGCGGCCATCCCCTGCCCGTGATAGGACAAAGTGCGCCGATGTGCGTGCCGGTGCACGGATGTGAGGATTGAATGAGACCGTCTCGTGAACGCGACCTGCTCGTGAAGGCGGCCCGGATGTACTTCATCGACGGGCTCTCACAACAAGACGTCGCCGGAGCGCTCGGCACCACCCGCTCGAATGTCTCCCGAATCCTCGCCGCCGCTCGCGAACAGGGAATCGTCGAGATCCGCATCAACGAACCGATCCGTCGCGCGTACGAGCTGGAGGATGAACTCGTTGCCGCGTATCCGTCGCTCGAAGCGAGGGTGCTCGCCAACCAGCCGCGCGGCGACGTCGTCGTCGAAGTGGGCCAGCTCGCGGCCCATTGGCTCGTCGATCGGCTTGAGCCGAAACAGCGCGTCGCCGTGTCGTGGGGCGGCACGTTACAGGCCATGGTCCGGGCGGTGCCTCCGACCGTGATGCCGGACGTCGAGGTGGTCCAACTCGTCGGCGGCCTGTCGTCGCTCACCTTGCATGTGAGCGGCCAAGAGTTGGTGCGAGAACTGGCCGATCGGTTGGGCTGCCAGTACCGCTACCTCCATGCGCCCGCGCTGTTTGAATCCGCGCCCGCGCTGCTTGCACTGCGCAACGAGCCGGCGATCTCGACTGCCCTCGACGCAGCCCGCACGGCAGACATCGCTTGCGTCGGTGTCGGGGTGACCGGTGTGGGTTCGTCGGCAGAAATCATCGAGGCTCTCGCGCTCAGCCGGCAAGAACGCAAAGCCTTCGACGCCACCGCCCCGATCGGCGACATCTGCGCCCGCTTCTTCGACGGCGAGGGCCACGAGGTCGACACCGCCGTCCACGACCGGGTGCTGGCCGTCGGCCTCGACGACCTTCGAGCTATCCCGACCGTGCTGGCGGTCGCCGTCGGCGCCGTGAAGGGCCCGGCTATCCGGGCCGCACTGCGGGGGCAGCTGGTCGACGTCCTGGTGTGCGACGAAGCCGCCGCGCACGCCGTCTTGAGCACGGCCAAGCCCGCCTCGGGCTGACCGGAGAACGCAAGGAGAGATCGTGGGTTACTCGCAACGCCTAGCGCAGCGCCAGGCAGAGCTCGGCAGACCGATCCGGATCGGGCTCGTCGGTGCCGGCCAGATGGGGCGCGGTTACGTCGCGCAAACGCGCCGAATGACCGGGATGGAGGTCGTCGCGATCGCCGACATCGCTGTCGATCGTGCGACAGCGGCGTTCGCGTCGGTCGGCATCGATGACGTCGTCACCCACACCGACACCGACAAGCTCGTGCAGGCGGTCGAAGATGGCCGCGTCGTCGCGACCGCGGACGCCGAACGACTGTTACGGCTGCCAATCGACATCGTCGTCGAAGCGACCGGGGTGCCCGACATCGGGGCGCGCATCGCCATGGAAGCGTTGCTCGCTGGTCTGCACGTCGGTCTGCTGAACGTCGAAACCGATGTCACCGTCGGTTGGCTGCTGTCGTCGGTGGCGCGCAGTGCTGGACTCATCTACACGGTGTGCCGGGGCGACGAGCCCGTCGAGGCCAAACGGCTGGTCGACTACGCGCGCGACCTCTCCTTCGAGATCATCTGTGCCGGCAAAGGCAAGAACAATCCGCTCGACGTGCATGCCACGCCCGATCAGGTGCGGGCCGAGGCGATCGGCAAGCACATGAACCCCAAGATGCTGACCAGCTTCGTCGACGGCTCGAAAGCCATGATCGAAATGGTCGCGCTCGCCAATGCCGCGGGTCTGCAGGTGAGCAAGCGGGGAATGCACGGTCCAGCCACGACGATCGACGGGCTCGCCAAGACTTTCAGTCTCATATCGGACGGCGGGATCCTCGACCGTGGCGGCGTGGTCGACTACGCCACCGGCCCGGTCGCGCCAGGCGTCTTCGCCGTCGCACGCACTGATGAGCCGACCGTTCTCGAAGAACTCGAGTATTTGAAGTTCGGCAGTGGCCCGTATTACGCGTTCTACCGGCCGTATCACCTTGCGAGCATCGAGGCGCCGCTGAGCGTCGCTGCTGCCGTGCTCGACCATCAGGTCGACCTCGCCCCGGCGGGTTGGACGGCGGAGGTGGTGGCCACCGCCAAACGCCCGCTGCGGGCGGGCGAGGACCTCGACAACATCGGCGGCACCACGGTGTACGGGCTGGCCGAAAACGCTGCGGTCGCACGAGCCGAGAAGCTGCTTCCGCTCGGGCTGGTGGCGAACGCAAAGGTGGTGCGCGACGTCGCCATCGACACGCCGCTCACCTACGACGACGTCGAACTCGACGGCGATTCGGTGATCGTGAGCATGCGGGCGGTGCAGGATCGGCTCGCACCCACGTTCGACGACCGCGAGTTCTCGCCGCGCGATAAGGCCGGCGCAGCGACATTTCATGCCCATCCCCGATCAGCTACAGGTTGAGGACGTCCTCCAGGCGAGAGACGATGCTGAGGTGAGGCAACGCGCGAGGGAGAAGCAGAAGGACTCAGCCGCGGCGCGACACGGTCATGCCGCAATATTGCTAGCGGGCGGCAGGTCAGCGCAGCAACGCGAGGGTCCCGACGTGGCGCTGTTGCCCTTGGCCGGCCGGCGGTTGGTCTCACGCGCGCTGTCATCACTGACCGAGCAGACCGGTGTCAGTCACGTCGTGGTCGCCGTCCACGACGGCGACCGGAAGGCGGTCGCCGCCATCCTCGATCGCGAAGTCCCCGGCCATTCGTACGAACTCGTGGCGGCGCAACTCAGCAGCCAGCAGACGGTACTGGCCGGCGTCGAGGCGCTGGCAGCGACGATCGATGACGACGGCTACGACCTCGTCGTCGTCCACGACGCGGCGCTGCCGCTCGTCTCACCGCATCTGGTGCGAAGCGTCATCGCGGCGGCGTCGCGATGGGGCGCCGCGGTGCCTTATCTCGGTCTCGACGACTTCGTGTGGATCGACCGCATGGGCGCTGCCTTGCGGTTCAGCGGCAACGACGATCGCGTGCAAGTGCAATCGCCCCAGGCCTTTCGAGCCGACGAATTGCTGCACGCCTACCGCCGATCGGCGTCCGAAGGTTTCGTCGTGGGCACCGCAACCGAAGCTGTCGAACGCTACTGCGGACGCCGGGTGCGTGGGGTGCCTGGCGACACTCGCAACGTCGAGATTCGAGCACCACGGGATTTGTTCGCGGCCGAAGGGTTGCTTGCGGCCTTGCACTATGTCGTGACATGAGGCCCTGATGAGCACCCAAGGGCCGGATCCGAGACCCGCGTCGAGTCCGACGTCGGAATCTGCGTATCTGCAATGTGAATCCTGTGCGGCCTTCGCGGTTCACACCGTGTCCTACGCCGGACGGCTTTTGGTCTCGACGCGCTGCACGTCGTGTGACGCAGTCGTCTCCGGTGATGCCGGCGAGGCTCGTGCTCGCTATATGCGCGACCTCGAACACCGGTTGCAGTCGAAACCGCGCCGGATGTTGAGGCGGGCCGTCGACGACCCGAAGGGGTTCGTCGCCACGCTCCCGGCAAAGGCCGCCGCGCAACCGGGCAAGTTGGCACGGGAGTGGCGCACTCTATTCAGTGCCACGCGGGCCCGCGGCAGCGGCCCGACGCCTCCGACCGACTAGGCCCGCGCGCCTCCATCCGCGGCCGCGCCCTGGAATCACTCTCAGGAATCGCTCGCGCTCGCGCCTTTACATCCGGATATCAGCCTGCTATTCATGAATAGCAGACGTGAGCATGGCTGCGCAGATGTGACTAATGGCTGAGCCGATCATGGGCAACGCCAGTTGGCAAGGAGCAGTGCGGTGAAACTGGTGCAACACCCTGATGAGGCCAAGGCGGCGCTCGTCACGATGTGGACGATCCGGCGGTTCGAGGAAGCGGTCGACGAACTTTTTGCTCGCGGGCTCATGCACGGCACGATGCACCTCTCGATCGGCCAGGAGGCGTCGGCGACCGGGGCCTGCCTGGCAATGCGCGAAGACGACCTCATCACGTCGACACATCGCGGCCATGGTCACTGCATCGCAAAGGGCGCCGACCTCGAACGCATGATGGCCGAACTCATGGCCAAGGAGACCGGCTACTGCCGGGGCCGTGGCGGTTCCATGCACATTGCCGACGTTTCGAAGGGCAATCTCGGCGCCAACGGAATCGTTGCCGGCGGAATCCCGATCGCCGTCGGTGCAGCACTCGCCCAAAAGATGAAGGGAACCGGCCGCGTTGTGCTGAGTTTCTTCGGAGACGGTGCCGCCAACGAAGGGGCTTTCCACGAGGCGGTCAACCTCGCCGCGGTCTGGAACCTGCCAGTTGTCTTCTTGTGCGAGAACAACCGTTACGGCATGTCGATGTCGACCGAACGCGCCTTCAAAATCGAGCACATCAGCGAACGCGCCGCCGGATATGGGATTCCTGGCGTGACGATCGACGGCAACGACGTCCAGGCTGTGTACGACGAAACGGCTCTCGCCATCGAGCGTGCGCGCAGCGGTGGCGGCCCGACGTTGATCGAGGCAGAAACGTATCGCTGGAAAGGTCATTCGAAGAGCGACAAAAACCTCTATCGCACCAAGCACGAGATCGACGACTGGAAATCGCGCGACCCCATCGTTCGGTTCGAGGCGTCCCTCGATGACGCCGCCACCTTGAGTGCGCAAGAAATCGAAGAAGCTCGAGCGATCGCCCGCGACGCCGTCCGAGACGCCATCAGAAATGCGACGGCGGCACCGGATGCTCGGCCCGAAGAGCTTGCCGACGCGGTTTACGCCTGAACATCGAAGTTACGAGGAAAACAGCCACGATGAGCACAACAACCCTGGCAGCCGCGCCGACCGACGGTGATACCAGCCCGCTCGTGTCGCGGTCATTGACCTACGCCGAAGCTGTTCGCGAGGCTCTCGCACAGGCGATGACCGAAGACGAGCGAGTCTTCTTGTTCGGCGAGGACGTCGGCGTATACGGCGGGGCTTTCGGTGTCAGCGCAGGGTTGTTCGAGCAATTCGGGCCCGAGCGCGTGCGAGATACGCCTATTTCTGAGCTCGGCATCGTCGGTGCGGCCGTGGGCGCAGCGCTATGCGACATGCGACCCGTGGTCGAGATCCAATTCTCCGATTTCACTGCCCAGGCGATGGACCAGATCGTCAACCAGGCGGCGAAAATTCATTACATGCTCGGCGGGGCCGCAAACGTGCCGCTCGTGCTGCGGGCGCCAGGCGGGTCAGGCACGGGCGCCGCTGGACAGCACTCACAAAGCCTCGAAGCGTGGTTCGTACACGTACCGGGCCTCAAGGTGGTCATGCCAGCAACGCCTGCCGATGCCAAAGGTCTTTTACTCGCCGCAATAGACGATCCGAACCCGGTCATCGTGCTCGAGCACAAGCTGCTGTACAAGGTTTCCGGGCCCGTTCCTGAGCACCCAGCGCGCGTTCCGCTCGGCAAGGCAGCGATTCGTCGCCATGGCGACGACATCACGATCGTGGCCACTGGCGTGATGGTGCAACGCTCGCTCGAAGCGGCCGAAGCGCTTGCGGCCGAGGGGGTCGAGGCGACCGTGATCGACCCGCGCACGTTGAAGCCGCTCGACACCGACACAATCCTCGACGCCGTAAAGGAAACCGGCCGAGTTCTGCTCGTGCAAGAGGCACCGATCACGGGCGGTTTCATGGCAGAAATCGCGGCGACTATCGCTGGCTCCGACGCGTTGAACTACTTGCTCACGCCTATCAAGCGGTTGTGCGGATTGGATGTCCCGATCCCGTACGCACCACAACTCGAGAAGGCGGCCGTGCCACAGGTCACCGATATTGTCGCTGCCGGTCGAACGCTCGCGCAGGAGTCTTGATGCGCGAACTGCCACTCGTCATGCCGAAAATGTCGATGACGATGGAAGATGGTCAGGTTCTCGCCTGGCACAAGAAGGAAGGCGACGCCGTCCGCGCGGGTGACGTCGTTTGCGAAGTGATGACCGACAAGGTCGACATGGAGGTCGAGGCAACAGTCGACGGCACGATCACGCGGATCGTCGCCCAGCAAGGCGATTCCATACCGGTCGGTGAGCCGATGGCCTTTGTCGCCACCGAATCCGACGACCTATTCGAAGGCCTGACGCTCGGCCCTCAGCCGACACAACCCAACGCGTCCGAACTTCCATCGGTAGAGCAGATCGCACGACCGCCGTCGCGCAAAGGCCCCATTGCCGCGGCGCCGCTAGCACGTCGACGCGCAGCAGAACTCGGCGTCAACCTCGCGACGATCACCGGCACGGGTGTTGGCGGAGCCGTTACCAAGAAGGACGTCGAGAAGGCCGCGCAGCTCACCGCTGCTCCGCAACCACCTCAGGTCGAATCCGGATCACCGCCCGACGACGTCTCCCGCACGGCTCCCGACGCTGCACCTGCGAGCATCGAAGCCGCACCGGCTTTCGCAGGAGCTTTGGCTTCGCACCGACGCGCCGTCCGACAAGCTGTTGCACGAAAGATGACCGAGAGCGCATCGGTTCCGCAATTCACGGCGTATGCCGACCTTGACCTGCAATCTCTCGCTGCGGCACGGGGGCGCATCGGATGGACGTCTGTCTTGGTCTACGCGGTAGCGCGAACGCTGCGCGAGCACCCGGTGTTGAACAGCCTTTGGCGCGACGACGAAAGCGTTCCCAGTGACCACGTCGGGATCGCGCTCGCCGTGGACACCCCGATCGGGCTTGTCGCTCCGGTGGTCTTGGACCCCGACCTGATGCCCATCGAAGAAATCGACTCCACCGTGCGCCGAACGATCGACTTGGCCCGCGGCGGACGGTTGAACGGCGACGCCCTAACGGGTGCCACGTTCACCCTGTCGAATCTCGGGGGCTTCGGCGTCCGTGCGTTTCAGGCCCTGGTCACGCCACCACAAGTGGCCGCAATCTCCGTTGGCGCCATCGGCGAACATCCGGTCGGCGTCAACGGCGCAATCGCCGTCCGAACCATGTGCTCCGTCGGGCTGACCGTCGACCACCGGGCGGCAGACGGCGCAGACGCGGGCCGCTTTCTCGCCGACTTGTCGGCACTGCTCGGCGCGCCATCGCAACTGCTGCAGCCGCGCCGCCCCCGCATTTCGTGACACCGAGCGCGGTGCGAGCCGTCATCTTCGACTGCGACGGCGTACTCGTCGACTCCGAGCCGACGCACGCAAAGGCGACCAGCGAACACCTGGCGTCACTCGGCACGCCCATCGCGCCGGAGTTATTTGACCGGTTGATCGGGATGCGTGTCCGCGACCAGATGGACGTCGTCGCAAAGCTCACCGGACACGATGCCGATGCACTGTTCACCGGTCGCGAGGCCCGCTTCTGGAAGCTGATCCACGCGGAGTTCCCAGCCATGCCGGATGCGGCCGAGACGATCCGCCGCCTGCACGCAGGCGGCTTCGTCATCGGCGTTGCGACGTCGGGCACTCGCGAATACATCGACCACGTCGTGAGCCAGCTACACATCAGCCACCTGGTAGCGGCAGTCACCTGCGGCGACGACGTCCGGCAACCCAAGCCTGATCCCGAGTGCTACCTGCGGACGGCGTCCGCGATGGGCGTTCCGGCGTCGAGATGCGCAGCCGTCGAGGATTCTGAGCTCGGGGCGGCGAGTGCGGCGGCGGCGCGCATGCAGGTGCTGCGCCTGAACCGCGACGGCGGCGCCGTGTGGGCGTCCACCCGTCGCGACTTCAGCAGCCTGGCGTCGATCGGCGACTACCTGCTGGCGACCCCAGTGGCGACGAGAGCGGAGTCCGCTCTGATCGGAGGCGGCGACCCGCCACGATAACGTGGCGCCATGAAACTGACCGGGGCGAAGGTTGCCGCCGTCGTACTGGCCAGCGGTGGCGGCACCCGTTTCGGCGGTTTGCACAACAAGGTCTACCTGCCGCTGGCCGGACGCCGGGTTGTGTCGTGGTCGCTGACGGCGATTTCGCGAGTTCCCGGTATCGCACGCATCGTGTTGACGGTTCGCCCTGAGGACCGCGAGTTGGCCGTCGAGATTCTCGACCGCGAAGTGCCTGACGCCACAGTGACGATTATCGACGGCGGTGACACCCGGCACGCATCCGAGTACAACGCGCTGCGCCATCTCGAAGCCGACGTGCGCCGAGGCGACATCGACATCGTGGTGATCCACGACGGTGCCCGCCCGCTCATCGCCCCATCGCTGATCTGCCAACTGATCGACGTCGCCCGGGCGGTCGGTGGTGCGGTACCCGGCCTACCGATCAGCGACGTCGCCGAAGTGGACGGCAACGCTCTCATTCGCGACAGATTCAAAGAGACTGCACTCGTGCGAGTGCAGACGCCGCAGGCGTTCGACGCCCAACTGTTGCTTGCCGCCTACACCTCGGCGGCCGCCGAGGGCTTCACCGGCAGCGACACGTCGTCTTGCATAGAGCGGTTCACCGACGCTGTCGTGAAGCACGTCCCTGGCGACGAAAGGAACGTCAAACTAACTTACCCGCAGGATCTTTTCTTAGCCGAACAAATCCTTGCTGCATCAGGCTATTCTTTGAAGTGAGGAAGGGTCGTGAACATGCCTGCAGACGTGCGATGGTCTGACAGCGTGTATCGCGCGGGATTGATGTGCCGCGAGTGCGGTGACGTCGAAATGCACGAATTGCGCTACGCAGGCCGAATTCTCGCGACATCGACCTGCCTGACGTGTGGCGCCCTCGTGAGGCACGACGAAAGTGACCTTCGTAAGGCGTATCTGCGCGATCTCGAGTCGAGGTTGCGCACCAAACCGCACCGCATGGTCAAGCGCGTGGCGCGCCATCCGGCAGAGTTCATCAGCGAGCTTCCTTCGGCGATTATTCACAAGCCCGCGAGATTGCTCGAAGAAGCGAGGCCGTTGATCACTGCGCTTGCCGAGCGGGCTCGGCTGACGGGTCGTGCCAACCAGGCGCGCGGCCTGTGAACAACGAGCGGCAACTCGGCCGCAACGAGAGCCGGCGATGGGAATCGAACCCCTAACCTCCCGAGTCGGAACTGCGTGATTTCCGCGACTATCCGTGGACGCCCAATAGGTGCTCTGAGCTGCGGAGATGCTTTGTCGAGAGCACCGCTGGGTGCCGACAATAACCGCCGATCACCGCTGTTTCATGGGGGTAAAGTGGGGGCATGTCGCGCCCTCCGCTCCCGCTCGGGACGCATGGATCCATCCGGACCTATCCCGTCG
>JBOGEK010000017.1:0-14580 GCA_050743645.1 Acidothermaceae bacterium | reverse complement strand
CTCTTGACACCCCCGGTGGTCTATGCCAGCCTCCCCATTGGTCTAAACCAATCGGGGCCGGGGTTCGGGCGTACTCGGCCAACCGTGATCCTGAGGAGGACGCGCGTGAAAGCTCGGTACCTGACCGCGGTGGGGCTCGCCGCGGCTTTGGCTGTTGCAGGTTGCAGCAGCAGCAAGTCGAACACGGGCAGCTCGACCAGCCCGTCCAACAGCACGTCACCATCGACGGCAGCTTCGTCGCCAGCCGCGCCGGCGTCATCCCCCGCAGGGAACACTTCCGCCAGCGGCACCCTGACCGTCTGGCTCCAGACTGACGCGCAGAACGGCTGGCCGAAGGAGGTCGCGGCTGCGACCACGGCCTTCAACCAGAAGTTCCCGAACGTCAAGGTCGACGTGCAGTACCAGACCTGGGCCGACCACTTGACGAAGCTCGACGCCGCTCTCGCGGCTACCCCGCCCGACGTGGTCGAGCTGGGCAACACCGAGACGACCAAGTACATGGCCAGCGGTGCACTTATGGACATCAGCGCCGACAAGGGCAAGTTTGACAACTCGAGCACCTGGCTCAAGGGTCTAGGCGACTCAGTCACCTTCGACGGCAAGACGTTCGGCGTGCCTTACTACGCGGGCGCCCGTGGCGTCATCTACAGCACCGCCGCATTCGCAAAGGCCGGCATCACGGCACCTCCGACCACCCTTGACGAGCTCAAGGCGGACGGCGAGAAGCTGAAGGCCACCATCCCGTCGACACAGTCGGCGTTCTACTGGCCTGGCAAGAACTGGTACGGCGGCATGTCGTTCGTCTACGGCTACGGCGGCGACATCGCCTCCAACAGTGGCGGCAAGTGGACGGCCGACCTCGAGCAGCCGAACGCGGTTGCCGGGCTCACCGAACTCAAGTCGCTCTACACCGACCTGAGCAAGGCGCCGGCCGACATCGACGAATCGAAGCAAGACGCGTCGATGGCGCAGGGCCAGGCGGCGATGATCTACGCAAACGGTTGGGAAGAGGGCTCGGTCAACGACCCGAAGACCGGCAACCCGAACCTGAAGATCGACGCCTTCCCGATGCCGGGCAAGGACGCCAGCGCACCGCTGCCGTCGTTCCTCGGTGGCTCCGACCTAGTGATCCCGGCTGCAAGCGCGAATGCTGCATGGGCCGAAGAGTGGATCAACGACTACGTCGGCAACACGGGCATGACCGCCCTCGTCAACGACGCCAAGGTCATCCCGAACACCACCTCGCTGCTGAACCTGCCGGCGATCGCCGACAGCGCCTTCACCAAGGCAGCGCAGAGCAGCTGGTTCGTGCCGACCGCCCCCAACTGGGCGGACGTCGAAAGCCAGAACGTGCTGCAGAACATGCTGTCGAGCATCTTGTCGGGCAAGTCGACGATCGCGGACGCGACGAAGGCGGCCGACACGCAGATCAACAGCATTCTGAACGGCAGCTGAGACCGACTCCGATCCGGCTAAGTTTCAGTAGCACGACGCTCGACTAAGGAGTAAAGCGAATGGCTGCCGTCGGGACCGAAGTTCTTCACTCGGGGTCCCGGCGGCAGCCTGCGCCGCGTCGACGGCTGCCGTTGCACCGACGATTTCTCAAGGCGAGCGGACCGTACGCGCTGATCCTGCCGTCGGTCGCGATCATCGTGCTGGTGCTGGCGTATCCGGTCTACAAGCTTTTCTCGCTCTCGTTCCACACCTACCAACTACCGCAGTTGATCCACGAATCGCATGCGAAGCTCGGCAAAGCGCCAGTGAACGTCGGATTCTCCAACTACAAAAGCGTTTTCAAGGATCATCAGTTCTGGACAGTGCTGTGGCGCACGGTCTTGTTCACGGTCGCTAACGTCGGGGCGACAATGATCATCGGCACTGGGCTCGGCGTATTGCTCACCCGATTGAGCAAAGTCATTCGGATCGCGCTGTCCGTCGTGCTCATCCTGGTCTGGGCCACCCCGGGAATCGTCAGCATCACCATCTGGAACTGGCTGTTCGACCAGCAATTCGGAGTCGTCAACTACGCACTGACCAAGCTGCACCTCGGCAACTTCATCCAGCACGACTGGTACACGTCGTCGCTGCAGGGATTCTTCGTGATTACCTGTGTCGTGGTTTGGAGTGCGATCCCCTTCGTCGCCATCACCATGCAAGCGGCACTCACGCAGGTGCCCGATGAGCTCATCGAGGCCGCGCGCGTCGACGGCGCGACCGGAGCGCAGATCTTCCGCCGAATCACTTTCCCGATTTTGCGGCCGATCATGGTGATCATCACCAGTCTGTCGATCATCTGGGACTTCCAAGTGTTCACCCAGGTTTACATCCTTCGCTATAACCGCCCTGAGCCTTGGTACTACCTGCTCTCTGTCTTCTCGTTTGTCGAGTCGTTCAAGGTGCACAACTTCGGGTTGGGAGCCGCGTTGTCGGTCATCGTCATGCTGATTCTCGCGTGCGTATCGGTGTTTTATATCCGGCAGATTGTCAGGATTGGTGAGGCCCGATGACCGCGACCAGTGTGGGGCGCGTGCGCGTGCCGAAACCGCAAAAGGCCGGCGGCGTGAACGCCCGTTTCAGCAAGGGCACGGCCAACATCGTCGGGATAGTCGTCCTGCTCGTGATGGTGTTTCCGATCTACTGGGCCGTCTCCACGTCATTCAAGCGCGGCGTCGACATGACCAGGGTGACCCCCGAATGGTTTCCTGTTCCGGGCACGCTGCAGCATTACTTCGACGCCTGGCATAAGGCTTTCTTTCTCTCGAGCCTGCGCAATAGCGCGATCATCGTGGGCAGCACCGTCATCATTGCGATCGTTGTCGCGTTCTTCGCCGCGGTCGCCATTGCGCGCACAAACTTTCGCGGCCGGCGCGCTTATATCGTGTTGATCATCCTCATTCAGATGATCCCGCAGACTGCTCTGATCATTCCTTTGTTCGTCATGTTGAGCCGGGTGCACGAACAAAATCAACTCCAAGGCGTCGTGTTCACCTACCTCGCGCTGATCCTGCCATTCTCGGTCTGGACCCTGCGCGGCTTCGTGGCGAACATCCCGAAGGACCTCGAAGAGGCCGCCATGATCGACGGCTGCTCACGCGTCGGTGCATTCATGCGGGTGACTTTCCCGCTGGTGGCTCCGGGCCTCGTGGCGACGGCGATTTTCGCGTTCATCCAGGCCTGGAACGAGTTCACCTTCGCCTACGTCATCATCCAGGACAACAGCAAGGAGACCGCCACCGTCTGGCTTGCCTCGTTCGTGACCCAGCAGTCGATCGACTGGGGCGGCATGATGGCTGGCGCGACGATGCTGTCGATTCCGATCGTGATCTTGTTCCTGCTCGTGCAGCGGCATTTCGCGACCGGCCTTACCGCCGGTGCGGTGAAGGGCTGATCGCGCTCGGGTGCTTCTCACCCGCTGATCGTCGCGTTTCGGCAAGCTCACTGTGGCTGCGCTGGTACGGTATCCGCTACGAAGAGGTCTAGACCTCATGTGTGGCTCGCTCCGCGTGAGTCGCTCAGGGTCGATGCCAGGCCCGAACCTGTCCCTTACGGTGCATCCGTACCGATCGAGATGGTGTAGGAGAGAACGGTGTCAGGCTCACGGCTTCTCGGCGTCGACGCCGGTGGCTCTGCGACTCGCGCGGTGCTCGTCAGCGGTGACCGACTCGTCGCGCGCTTTGACGACGGCCCGCTCAACCTGTTGCTGCACGAAGACGCATTCGAGCGCTTGGTGCTCCTGGTCAAAGAGTCGGGTGCGACGGCAGCCGCGTTCGGCCTGGCGGGCCTGCGTGGCGCGGCCGAGGGCCGCAAGCTCGAACAGCGCCTCTCCGCCGCCACCGGCGCCGACATCGCCGTGGCCGACGACACCGAGGTGGCACTGCTCGGCGCGTTCGACGGCGGACCCGGGATTGTCGTCATCGCCGGCACCGGCTCGAACGCGTTCGGCCGCGATGCGAATGGGCGGGCCGCCCGCGTCGGCGGCTACGGGTTCTTGCTCGGCGACGAAGGCGGCGCCTACTGGATCGCCAACCGAGCGTTGCGTGCCGCGCTGCATTCCAACGATGGCACCGGCCCGAAGAGCGAGCTGCTCGAGTCGACGATCACCACCTCATACGGGCTCGACTTCGAGGCCATCGTTCGCCTGGTGCACACCAATGCCGCCGACCGTCAACTCGTCGCGCGGATCGCCAAGGTCGTGATGGAACTCGACGACCCGCTGATGAATGACATCCTCGATGAGGGCGCCGAATCGCTCGCCACGATGGCGGCCGCCTTGCGCGCAACCTTGGGCGATGACCTACCGATCGCGATGCACGGCGGCATCTTCGGTAACCCCCGCATTCGTCGGCATTTCGTCGACGCCACCGGGGCCGTCGAGCCGGCCAAGGCCCCCGAACTCGGCGCCTTGCATTTGTTGTCGGACGGCGTGCGCCAACGCGATGCCGGTTGGATGGAGTAGCTCATGACCACGGGAACCGAAAGCGGCCAGGTCGCACTCGACGAGCCCGGCCGGCTGATGGCCAAGGAGATCGCCGAGCAGCCCGCGGTATTGGGCCGCATCCTCGCCGACGGCCGGCCCGACATCGCCAGGGTCGCCGCTGCGATCAGGGCCGCCGAGCCGCGCTTCGTCATCTTTGCGGCGCGCGGCACCTCTGACCACGCCGCGCTATATGCCAAGTACCTGTTCGAAATCTTGCTCGGATGGCCCGCAGGCCTCGCTTCGCCGTCCACGATGACGACCTACGGCGCGCGTCCCGATTTGCGCGACGTGTTGTTCGTCGGCGTCAGCCAATCGGGCGGCTCGCCCGACCTGGTCGGATCGCTGCGCACCGCTCGCGAGTGCGGCGCGCTGACCCTTGCCGTCACTAATGCGCCAGCCTCGCCGCTCGCCGAGCAGGCGCAGTTGCACATCGACGTGCAGGCCGGCGCCGAGAAGGCCGTCGCGGCGACGAAGAGCTACACCGCCGAACTGCTGTCGTTGTACTTGCTGGTCGACGCGCTTCGTGGCGGCGACGGCTCTGCGGCGGGTGGCGTCGTCGACGCGGCCGCGCACATCGTCGGCGATCCGGCGCCGATTCGTGCTGTGGCGCAACGTTTTCTCGACGTCGAGCGGCTCGTCGTCACGGGTCGCGGCTACTCCTATCCCACCGCGCGTGAAGCCGCGCTGAAGCTGATGGAGACCAGCTACATAGCGGCCCAGGCCTTTTCCGGGGCCGACCTCCTGCACGGGCCGATGGCCATGCTCGAAGGTGGCAGCGCGGTGATCGCCATTGCGCCTGGCGGCGTCAGCGGTTCGGCGATCCAGCCGGTGCTCGACCGTCTCGTCGAACTCGGCACCAACCTTGCGGTAGTCGGCGCCGGCACCGGAGCGCCCGCCTCAACCGCGCAGATTCCTCTTCCCGCTGGCCTGGCCGAAGAGCTCTCACCGATCGCCGAGATCATCCCGCTGCAGATGCTCGCGCGAGAACTGGCCGTCGTCCGCGGTCATGACCCGGATTCGCCGCGCGGTCTGCGCAAGGTGACCGAAACCTGGTAGGCCCGCCGCGGCTTGTGGCAAGGTGAGCCGCATGGCGGCTGGTTGTGTCGGCGATTCGTCCGCGTCGCCCGGCGATCGACCCGTCGCCGATCCCGATCCGGTGAGTCTCGACACGCTGCCGACAGAGGCCGCGCGGCCCGAGCTCGCCGATCTCGACACCTGGCCGACGTCCGACATCGTCTCGGCCTTCTTCGCCGACCAAGCCGACGTGATCGACGCCGTACGCGCCGCTCATCCGCAGATCTCCGCCGCTGCCGACGTCGTCGCGGCGCAAATGGTCGCCGGTGGTCGACTGATCTACGTCGGCGCGGGCACCGGAGGCCGGATCGCGGCACTCGATGCGGCCGAGGTCGCGCCCAGCTTCGGCTTGCGCGGCCGGGTGCTCGCCGTGTTTGCCGGCGGCGTCGACGCGATGGCCGACGGTCGCGAGTTCTACGAGGACGACGAAAAGCAGGGCGCCCGGGAGGTCGAGGCGCTCAACCTGACCGCGGACGACGTCGTCATCGGCGTGAGTGCGAGCGGTCGAACGCCTTACGTCCTCGGCGGCATTGCAGCGGCTCGGGCGGTCGGCGCCCACACGGTCGGCTTCGCCTGCACGCCCGGCTCGCCGCTGGCGCGCACCAGCGGCGTCGCGCTCGAAGTCTTGACCGGCGGCGAGTTGATCGCGGGATCGACGCGGCTCAAGGCGGGCGCCGCGCAGAAGATCGTGTTGAACCTGATCTCGACGATTGCGATGGTTCGTCTCGGTCGAACCTACGGCAACCTGATGGTCGATCTGAGCGCCGACAACGGCAAGTTGCGCCGCCGGGCCCTGCGAGCGGTCGCCGCCGCGACAGGGCTCGACGACGACGCAGCGGCAGTTGTCCTCGATGCCGCCGGCGGCGACGTGAAGACCGCGATCGTCGCCGAATTGGCGGGTGTGAGCAGCGAACAAGCGGGCGAACTGCTGGCCCGCGCAGCTGGCCGAACGAGATTGGCGATAGCCCTTGCCGACGCGTCGGATTGATGGCACGCTGCCTACACATCCCGTTAACGCGCGCCTTCCAGGAGTGTCAGATGGCAGAGGTCGAGTACCGCCAGGCCACCCGTATTTACCCCGGCACCAACGCTCCGGCGGTGTCGTCGCTCGACCTCGAAATCCAAGATGGCGAGTTCATGGTGCTGGTCGGCCCGTCCGGTTCCGGTAAGTCGACCGCCCTGCGCATGCTTGCCGGCCTCGAAGCGGTCGACGAGGGCCACATCCTGATCGGCGATCGTGACGTCACCGACGTCCAGCCCAAAGACCGCGACATCGCGATGGTGTTCCAGAACTACGCGCTCTACCCGCACATGACGGTGGCCGAGAACATCGGCTTCCACCTGAAGATCAAGAAGCGCCCGAAGGCCGAGATCAAGCAGCGGGTGCTCGAAGCCGCGAAGCTGCTCGACCTCGAGCCCTACCTCGAGCGCAAGCCCGCCCGGCTTTCCGGTGGTCAGCGGCAGCGTGTCGCGATGGGCCGCGCGATCGTCCGCCAGCCGCAGGTGTTCTTGATGGACGAGCCGCTGTCCAACCTCGACGCGAAACTGCGCGTCGCCACCCGTACTCAGATCGCCTCGTTGCAGCGCCGCCTCGGCGTCACCACCGTCTACGTCACCCACGACCAGGTCGAGGCCATGACGATGGGCGACCGAGTCGCCGTCCTGAAAGACGGTTTGCTGCAGCAGTGCGACACGCCGCGCACCCTGTTCGACCACCCGGTCAACGTCTTCGTGGCCGGCTTCATGGGCAGCCCGGCGATGAACCTCATCGACCTTCAGGTCAACGAGGGCGGCCTAATGCTCGCGTCGACCGCCATCCCGTTGAGCCCCGCCCAGCGCGCGGCGCTGACCGGCGACACCGTGACCATCGGCGTTCGCCCCGAGGGTTGGGACGTCGTCTCCGCCGCCGACGGGTTGCCCGCTGTCGTCGAGGTCGTCGAAGAGCTCGGCTCCGACTCGTACGCCTACGTCACGCCGCAGCTACCCGACTCCAAGACCATCGTGGTGCGAGCGGCCAGCGTCGCGCAGGTGCCTCAGAAGGGCGAGCAGCTCGGGTTGCGCCCGAAGTCGACGTCCCTGCACATGTTCGACACCGCCACCGGCCTGCGCCTGCCCGACTAGGTGTACTGACAACGCAGCAGCGGGATTAGGCTCGTTCCGCCTTGTTCCCCCTAGCCTGACGGGCTGGTTCGAACGTGCCCGACCTGGTCGACCTGGTGCGTCGCCACACCGACGCTTCCGACGGCGACCTCGACTGGCTCCATCTGCTGGTCGGCGAATGGCAGTTGCTTGCTGACCTCTCGTTCGCCGACCTGCTGTTGTGGGTGCCGACTCAAGAACGGCCGGGCTTCGTCGCGGTTGCGCAAATCCGGCCGGTCACCTCGCAGACGGCCTACGTCGAGGACAAGGTCGGCCAGGTCATCGCCGAAGGCCGTCGTCCACTCGTCGATCGGGCGTGGCGCGAGGGCCGTATCGTGCGCGAAGGCGATCCCGAGTGGGGCGAAGGAATCCCGGTCCGCGAAGAGACGATCCCGGTCAGTCACGATGGCCGGGTGATCGCCGTAATCGGTCGCCATACCAACCTCGCGACGGCTCGCACCCCGAGCCGACTCGAACTCACCTACCTCGCCAGCGCCGCCGACCTGGCTCGCATGGTGTCGGAGGGTCGCTTTCCGTTCCCGGGCGGGTCTGCCGATTCCGACAGCGCCCCGCGTGCCGGTGATGGCCTGCTTCGATTGGACGACGCCGGACGCGTCACCTACGCCAGCCCCAATGCGGTGTCGGCGTATCGCCGGCTCGGGTTCGAAGGCGACGTCGTCGGCATTCACCTCGGTGAGACGACGGCGCGGCTCGCTCCCCGCGGCGGCCCGGTTGACGAGCCACTGTCATGGCTGGTCAGCGGCGCGTCGAGCAAGGAATCCGACGTCGAGGTCGAGGCACACGGCGTCGTCGTGCGCTTGCGCACCATCCCGCTGATGCCGGGTGGCCAACGGGTGGCCACCTTGGTGTTGCTGCGCGACGTCACCGAGCTTCGCCGTCGTGAGCGGGCCTTGGTGAGCAAGGACGCCACGATCCGTGAGATCCATCACCGGGTGAAGAACAACCTGCAGACGGTGGCTGCGCTGCTGCGGCTGCAGGCGCGTCGACTCGATTCGTCCGAAGCGCGTGCGGCGCTCGACGAGGCAGTGAGCCGGGTACGGGCCATCGCCGTCGTCCACGACACACTTGCCCACACCCTCGACGGCCCGGTCGACTTCGACGACGTCGCTGATCGGCTGATCGCCATGGTGGGCGAGCTGACCGCTCCCGCTGCCGACACCACTGCCGACACCACTGCCGACACCGCTGCGGGCGGCCGGGTGATGCCACGACGGGTCGGATCGTTCGGCCGGCTGCCGGCCGCGCTGGCGACGCCGCTGTCGATGGTGCTCACCGAGTTGTTGCAAAACGCCATCGAGCACGGGCTGCAGGGCCGACAGGGCAGCGTCGACGTCAGAGTCGAAAGGCTCGACGGCGATCTGGGCATCGAAGTGTCGGACGACGGCTATGGGCTGCCGGTTGACTTCTCGCTGGCAGCATCGCCGCGGCTCGGCCTGCAGATCGTCAGAACGCTGGTCGAAGGAGACCTGGCCGGAAGCATCGAGGTGCGACCGCGGGCTGGCGGCGGCACGACGGCGACGCTGCGGCTACCGGTGCCGAGCGACTGATCAGACGGTTTGTGGGCGCAGCCTGGCGCCGCGGCGCTTCAGTGCGCGCCGTTCGTCTTCGGAGAGCCCACCCCACACGCCGGAATCTTGGCCGGTCTCAAGCGCCCATGCGAGGCATGGCTCGGCGACCGGGCAATGGCGGCAAACCGCCTTGGCTTGCTCGATCTGCAGCAGGGCCGGACCAGTGTTGCCGATCGGGAAGAAGAGCTCAGGGTCTTCGTCACGACAAGCAGCGCGGTGGCGCCAGTCCATGATGGTTCCATCTCCTCATGCGGGTGGGCGGGGCGGTTGGCCCTCGGTCGAGCGGTGGCTCTCGTTCTATCTGTACTAGCCGTTATGCCTCGGCGCCACTGGGTTTGCCCCTTGCTTGCCGATCTACTCGGCGCTCGGTCATGCTTTTGTGAACGGATTCACGAGACCTCACGGCGAGCGTTGCGAGCTGCGAGTTTCGTCATTGGAACCTGGCAGTCGCGCGGGGTTTGCTGCGGCTTGCAGGTGGCGCATGTCGACTTAATCAGCAGGGTGGGCCGATCGCAAGGGTCGCTGGATGTGAATTTGCTGCCGGCACCTGTGGGATCGCACACACCATCGCCCGAATAGCGGAGTTAATGGCTACTTGGGGCATTCACTGAGGATCACACTCAGGTGATGACGGCAATTGCCTCCGGTATTGCGGTGAGTCGGAGCAGCGTGTACTCGCCCAGATAGTCGCCGTCGACCTCGACCCCGACCGGGCGGCTCGACCGTATCGTCAGTGCAGATTCGTCGTGCAGCGAGGTGGCATGGTGACCGCCGGGTGCGCCACCGGTCAACAGGCGGCGCAGCTTGTTCGCGGTACCGAGGGCGCCCAGCCGGTGCAGCAGGAACGCGTCAAGGCCCGTTTCGAATGTTGCTTCGGGCGTTGGCTGCAGCGCGCGGGCGCCGAAGTAGGTCCAGGGCGTCGTGTTGGTGACGATCGCCATAAAGACGCGGGCGATCGGCTCACCCGTCGACGGCTCGACCGTCAGCGCCGGATGTCGACGGTCGGTCGCGGCGAACTGCCGAAGCCCGCTGCGCATATACAAACCTGGCGTCGATCGGGCGCCCTTTTCGCGGCGCCGTTCGACCTCGCGCACGATCTCGGCGTCGAGCCCGAACCCGGCGGAGAAGGTGAAACAGCGCCGCAGTCCGTCGGCTTCGATCAGGCCAAGCCCGATCCTGCGTTCGTGGCCGGACCGAAGTCGTTCGAGGACGACGCCGGTGGCCTCGATCGGCTCTGCCGGCAGGCCGAGCGCGCGAGCGAAGACGTTCGCGCTTCCGCCGGGCACGACAGCGAGCCGCGGAAGGTCGGGGGCAACGCCGTCGCGCAACAGGCCGTCGACGATCTCGTTAACCGTGCCGTCGCCGCCGACTGCGATGACGAGGTCGAACCGGTCGGCTCGAGCTTCGGCTGCGAGGTCGGCCGCGTGGCCCCGGCCAGTGGTCTCGGCGACGTCGACCTTCAACTCACGACCGAGTGCGCGCAGGATCACGTCGCGGGTGCGTGGGCTCATCGCGGTGGCGTTGGGATTGGTCACGGCCAGGGCACGCATCTTCGAAGAGTACGCCGCGGCACGACCCGCTAACCTTTCGCGGTGCCCGCTACTCATGCCACCCCGGCCGCCGGCGCGCCTGCCGAGCCCGCCGGTGGTTCGTGGCCGCTGCTTGCAGTCACGATCGTCGTGGCCGCAGAGGCGCTGGGCCTTGCGGCGTCCGCGATCTGGTTGATCGCCTACCAGTTGCTCGGGCACCGGCCGCACGATCCGCTCGACGCTTGGCTGGTCTTCGCGTTCGCGGCGTTGGCGGCGATCGCGCTGGCGTTCGTGTGGCGGGGCGTGCGGCGGCACCGGCGATGGTCACGATCACCGGCGGTCCTCACGCAGTTGCTCGCCATTCCGGTCGGCTTCAACGCGTGCGGCGACGGTGTGTGGTGGCTGGGTGTGCCGGTGCTTATCTGCGCGGTAGTCGGTCTGATCGGCCTGTTCGCGCCGTCGACGACCCACGCGTTCGTCGACGGCTGATCACCGCCGCTTCATCGATCAGCAGGTCTCACTCCTCGACCAGCAGGCCTTGGCGTAGCTGAGCAAGCGTGCGGGCCAGCAGGCGCGAGACGTGCATCTGCGAAATGCCGAGTTCGGCGGCGATCTGCGACTGGGTCATGTTGCCGAAGAAACGCAACAACAGGATGCGCTTCTCGCGCGGCGGCAACCGGTCGAGCAGTGGCTTCAGCGACTCGCGGTACTCGACACCTTCGAGCGACTCATCGATCACACCCAACGTGTCGGCGACAGCGAGCGCATCGGAGTCTCCGCTGTCGGGCGTATCGAGTGAGACCGTCGAATAGGCATTCGCCGATTCAAGGCCTTCCAGGACGTCTTCTTCGCTCATTTCTAAGAAGACGGCAAGTTCGGCAACGGTTGGAGAGCGACCGTTCTTTTGCGCCAACTCACTCGTCGCCTTCGCCAGCGAGAGTTTGAGCTCTTGGAGTCGGCGAGGGACCCGGATCGCCCAACCCTTGTCTCGGAAGTGGCGCTTGATCTCGCCCACGATGGTCGGGGTTGCGTATGTCGAGAACTCGACGCCACGTTCGAGATCGAACCGGTCGACCGATTTGATCAAGCCGATGGTGGCGACCTGCACCAGGTCGTCGTGCAGCTCGCCGCGGTTGCGGAACCGCCGCGCGAGGTATTCGACCAGCGGTAGGTGCGTCTCGACCAGGTGGTCGCGGATCGCGTGCCGCTCGGGCGAGCCGGCCGGCAGCGCGGCCATCTCAGCGAACAGCGCGCGGGCCCGTGCGCGGTCGGCGATCGCCGCCTCGGACCGCGGCGTCGTCGTCACCGGCGCCTCCTGGGCAGGGTCCGCCGCTGTCGCCACCGTGTCGAGCGGCTCTGTAGCCGGCGACGGTGCTATCCCGGCCCCCGCGGCACCTTCAGCCGCTTCGGCAGCCTCGGCACCGGCGAGGTCGATGCTGGCACCTTCATCGGTCGTGGGTGCGGTGCGCATGTCGTCTGCTTGCGGATGCGGGCCGCTCACGCGGAAACCTCGTGGTGACGGTGCTTGACCAACGCGATGGTTTGCCGACCGTCGGGCTCGGTCCAGCTGTCGACATGTCCGGCAAGCGCCGAGAGTACGGTCCAGGCAAACGAGTCACGTGCTGGGCCGTGGCCCTGCGACGTCCGAGTCGACACCGTCACGGAAATCGAGTCGCCGGACATCTCGAAAACACTCGTCAGGTCGGCATCAGGTGCGGCGTCGGCCAGCAGCAGGCAGCACGCTTCGTCGACCGCGATCCGCAGGTCCTCGATCTCGTCAAGGGTGAAGTCGAGGCGGGCGGCGAGGCTCGCCGTCGTCGTCCGAAGCACCGCGAGATAGGCGCCCTCGGCGGGTAGCCGCACAGAAACGACATCGCGGAGACCGGGCGAATCACTGGGCGAAAGGTCGGCGCTGCTGGCCCTGCCGCGCGCCTCGCCCGCACCCGCGTGCCGCGGGGTCGTCTGCGAAGGAATGCCCTCGGTCGTCGACAAGCTTGCCACTCCTCAGTCGGTCGGCCGGGGCCCGCCATCGAGCGGTCCGGAACGCTGATTTCGCTTCACGGTACCCCCGCCAGGGCCGCCTACACGTGTGCCCAGATGGGTGAGATCAGTGCCATGAAGTCGCCAGACCGTCCAGTCGCCCATCGGTCCGGCGCCCAGCGAGCGGTAGAACCCATGCGCCGGTTCGTTCCAATCGAGCACCGACCACTCGAGCCGGCCATAACCGCGTTCGTGCGCTATCGACGCGAGTTCGGTCAGTAGCGCCTTCCCGTAGCCGTAGTTACGGAACTCCGGCTTGACGTAAAGGTCCTCGAGGTAGATGCCGTGCTTGCCAACCCATGTCGAGAAATTCAAGAACCAAAGGGCGAAACCGGCGATTTGCGGCGTCGAGCCCTCATCGTGTTCGGCGATGAGCGCGAAGACCGCAGGTTGTTCGCCGAAGAGGGCCGCCTGCAGGTCGACCGCGGTGGCTTGCACCGCATCGGGCTCGCGCTCGTACGTCGCGAGTTCTTTGATCAGCTCGACGATCGTCGCGACGTCGTCGGGTCTGGCCGGTCGAATCATGCTGAGAGCTTAGGCAGCTCCGGCAGCTCGGGCAGCGCGGGCTAAGGCGCGAGTCACGCCGCGCGAGCCACGAGACCACGTCGGACGGCGGCAACCCCTGCGGCGAACCGGTTCGCGGCACCGAGTTCGTGCATCAGGGCGGTGATGTGGCGGCGCACGGTGCGCACGCTCACGCCGAGCTGGCGGGCGATGGCCTCGTCTTTCAGGCCGGCGGCGAGCGCGTCGAGAATTCGCTGTCGCGTCAGGCTTTCTTTTGGCGTGGTCGGCGCTTTTGTCGATGGCCACGGCGTGCCCTGCTCCCAGAACAGGTCGAAGAATGCGGCGAACGTCGCCACTAACTGGCGGTCGCGGATGAGTAGGCAAGGGTGGCCGTAAGGCCCAAGCGGCACGAGTGCGGTGTGGTCGTCGACGATGAGGAGCTTCATGGGCAGTTTTTGGGCGACGACTCGCGCTTCTTCGCCGTCAGCGATGCCTGCCGCGAGGTTATCGGAAAGCGTGCGTACGTGTTCCTGGTCGCACAACACGAGCGCCCTGCCTCCCGAGCTACGCAATTCCGAGCTCGGCGGGAAATAGAGCGAGCCGACTTCGTACGGTGCACCCGACGGCTGAAACAATGTTTCGCCGTACGGGCCGGTGCTGACGTTGCGAACCAGTACGTCGGCGCTCACCGTCAGCGCTTTGTGCAGGATCATCACCTGATGCCTGCCGGTTACCATCGAGCACGGCCCGCGTGTGGTGCTCATACCTGCAGCACGAACGAATGCACACAGCGTCTTGATCGTGGCGCGCTCCGCGGCGCGGCGTTGCTCGACTGCCGTATACATCGTGCGTTGCCATCGAGCGAGTACTCGCGCAAACGCGACGTCGGGCGGGACCGGGTGGATCGCCGGTGGCAACCTCGGTGTCGGCGCCGCAAACCCGGAATCGAGTGCAGCCCGCACCGCTGGCTCGGTCCACCGCGGATCGTCGGCTGGCACGATGCGACCGCCCTCGTCGATGAGCTGCTCGTAGAGGGCTTTCACGTCGTCGGGGATCAGCGGCTCTGCCATGTCAGCTCACGGCCATCGTCAACTCGGGTTGGCAGGGGAATGGGTTACGCGCACGGGGACCGTCGACATGGTCGGGGCCGCCTGCGTTCGGCGGCCCCGCGTCGTCCGGTCTTCGAGGCTTTTCAGGACTTCTTGGTCTCCCAGAAGATCGTGTCGAT
>JBOGEK010000016.1:0-16372 GCA_050743645.1 Acidothermaceae bacterium | reverse complement strand
GGCAGTGAGCGCCGCGGCCGCGTCGTCGTAGGTCTGCCACGGCCGCGCGCCGCCTGCGTCGTCCGGCTGATCTTTATATTCGCCGGTGCGCACCCGAACCGCGCGCATGCCGACCGACTCGGGTCCGACGACGTCCTTGGTGGGCCGGTCACCGACGTGCACGGCCTCTGCTGCGTCGACGCCGAACAGGTCGAGCGCACGCAGGAACGGCGCCGGATGCGGCTTGCGATATTGGCGCCCCAACTCGTCGGAAAAGATGACGGCGTCGAATGAGTCGGCGAGGCCCAGCGCCCGCAACTTCGCGCGTTGAATGTGCGGATCACCGTCGGTGATGCACGCCACCGGCACCTTGCCACGAACCGCAACCAATGCCGCAGTCACACCGGGATAGCAGTCGAGATGGTCGGGGCTGTGCGAGCGAAACGCGGCAAGCAGACCAGGGGTCAACGCCGGCAGGTCTACCTCGGAGCAGCCGATCGCGAGCAGCGCGCGGTCGACGATCCGGCCGCCGTCCGAGCCCGCTGCCGAAATGGCGACGAGCCGCTCGTGCAACGCGTCGGCATCGAGGCCGAGCGTTTGCCCGGCCGCAGCCACCGCCTCCCATGCACCGCCCAGCCACGCTGCTTGCGGGAAAAGTGTGTCGTCGAGATCGACGGTGACCGCGGCGATGACCGACGCCGCGATCGCTTCGGCGGTCATGCGCTCGCCGCATCGAGAAGCCGGACGCCGACGCGCGTCGGCAGCGCGCCACCAACTACCGGCTCGGACGGCGAAAGCAGCGCCATCAGTTGCTCGTCGTCGAAGCATCGAACGACCCTCGCCGCGGTGTGCCCATCGCCGTAGGGGCAGGGCAACGCGGCGACCCGAGCTTGTTCGACGGGGTCGCCGAATCGGGCCACGTGCCGGAGCACGAGTTCGGCGTCGAGGCCGCACAGCACCGCTGCGCCGCCGACCACACCCTCCCATCGCGGTGTCGTGTTGCGCAGCACGACAGCTGGAATTCCCAGCCACGAAGCCTCTTCCTGCAACCCGCCGCTATCGGTCACCACAACCTGAGAACGTGCCAGCGTTGCAAGTAGTTCGCCGTACGGCATGGGATCAACGACGCGGACGCCGGGCAGCGTCGCCACTTCGTTGAGCCGACCCGCTGCCGTCAACTTGGCCCGGGTACGCGGATGCATCGGGAACGTGACCGGCCCGTGTCGCTCGCCGAGAAGCCGCACCAGCGTGACGAGTTCGGCCAGCCGGGCCTCGTCGTCGACATTCGTAGCGCGGTGCGCGGTCAGCAACACGCCACGCCGCTCTTCGTCGTCCGACCGTTGTACGCCGCTTTCGGCGAGCGCGTCGACGACGGGATTGCCCACGACCTGGATGCGTTCGGGTTCGACACCTTCGTCGCGAAGGAACTGCGCAGCGAGTTCGGTTGGTGCCAGGTGCACGGTGGCAAGCGCGACCATCATGCGACGGTTGACCTCTTCGACAGACTGCTCGTTGAACGACCGCAATCCAGCTTCGAGATGGACGACGCCCACGCCGAACCGGCGCGCTGCGATCGCGACGAGAGGCGCCGAATAGGTGTCACCGAGCACCAGCACCGCGTCGGGTCGATGTTCGGCGAGCTCTGAAAATGCTTGCGCTAAAAGAGAGCCGACTCGATCACCCTCGCCGGCAGGCAACTGCCATACGACATCCGGCGGGCATCCCAGTTCGTCGAACACATCACCCGCAAGCTTGGCGTCGAAATGTTGGCCGGTAGCGACGCACCGAACCTGGTGTCCGGCTGCACGAAGCGACGCGATGGTGCGGGCCAGCTTGACGATTTCGGGCCGCGTGCCTACAGGCACGGTAATTTTCATCCGTCGTAGACCTCGTCGAAGTAGCGGTACATCGTCACACCGGCGCGAGCAATCAGTCGCTCGCTTCTCGGCTCGCGCCCCATGATGGCTCGCAGGTATTCGCCGACCAAATCCGCTCCCGCATGCAACGACAGCGGAAGCCCGCCGGAGAACCGGGGATTGACCTCAACGATCACCACTGAGCCGTCGTCGGTCACGAAGCCCTGCACGTTCGCGGGTCCGACGTGCCCGATCGCCTTCAACACGCGGCCGACGACGTCAGCCACCAGGTGGTCATCGAAGGTCATGCCGAGCGTCGAGATGCCCCCCTTGGTCGCCAACCGCCAGCGGGGCACCACGCCGCACAGTTCACCGGCCGGATACACCAATGCATCAGCCGTGAATTCACGTCCGCGGATCTGAGTTTGCACGATTGGATCAGGCGTAAGCAGCAGTGCGGCGTTCAGCGCCTTTTTCGTCGACACCGCGTGCACGTCGCGCGAACCGCGACCGTGCCGCGGCTTCACGATCCACGGGCCGGCAATACCCTCACCGCTGCCGAGGCCGGTTGCCGGCACCGGCAGGCCCGCTGCCTCCATGGCTTCGGCAAACAGCCATTTGTCGATCGACATTTGCACGGTCTCGAGGCTCGGCATCAAGGTTCGCACGCCAGCCTCTTCGAGAAACTCGGTAGCAGTTGCGAGTGCGCGGTATTCCTCGGCAACCGTGCAGATCAGCGCCTGCGCTTCGTACACCGTCGCAATCCGGATCAGTGCGGCGAGATACGTCGGATCATCGAAACGTGGGACGACGTGGCCCTCGTCGGCTAACCGTAGGCCGACAGCATCGGCGTCTGCATCGACCGCGATCGTGTGATGACCGGCGTCGTGGAGCGCTCGAATAACCGAGACGCCCGCAGCGCCACCAGCTCCGGTGACCAGCACGCGCACGGGTGCCAGCGGATCGGCATCGGGCGGCGGGCCCGCCGCCGCATCGTCGTCGGATCCCCCGGTCGCGACGTCCGTTGCATTTCGGCGTTGGAATTCTTTCTCGCGGAGTGGATGCAGCGACGGCGGCAAGACGACACCCGCGATGCCCGAGAGCAGTGGCTCGGCGCCGCTGCTCAGCCGGTGCAGCTCGGATCGGTTGTCGCTATAGGCCTTGGCCCACAACCGAAGTTCGACGATTGCAGCGGTTGAAGCCGGCTCCCATTGTCGGCTGGCCACCGACTCGATGACGATTGCCCGCACGGTGGGATCGGTTTCGACCCGTACCGCACGAAGTAGCGCAGGCGCAGTACTGGCCAGGCCCAACTCGACAGCCTGATGCACCGCCGCAATGCGAATAGCGGGATCCAGATCGGCAAGGCCGGTCCGAATTCCTTTGCGCACCCGCGAATACCGCACGGCACGCCAGGTCAAGGCCGCGCCGATCAGCGCGATCCCGAGGAGTAAGGCCAGCAGCTTCATGTCACAACACGTCGCTCACGCGAGCGGCGCGCGCAATGTTCGCCGACGCTTTTGGCAGCAGCAGGAACAGCATCAAAAAGAAGCCCAGCATCGTGTAGGCGATGCCGAACAGTGTGCCGATCCAGTCGTGAAACAGCACCAGCCCACCAGAACCGACTTCGAGACCCACCCACACCGAACCGGCCACTCGCAAAATGTTGCAGCCCATCACGACGAGCGCTGCGCAGGTGAAGGCCACGGTTCGCCGGAGCGGCGGGCCGGTCAAGATGAACGCGGCGATCGCCGCGAGTGCCAGCACCGGCACCAGCGACGAACAAAATGGCGTGAGCTGTGCGCGGAATGCGTCGTCGTGGCGAGGCAGGACCTGGAAATAGTGGTCGCCGTACATCTGCACCCGAGCGCCCGCGTCCAGCAACAGCAGCACCAGGCGTTGTTCGAGGTCGCGCAACGGATTGCTCAAGCCGTAGAAACCACCGAAGGCAACTCCGATGGCTGCCGCGAGCGAGAACCCGATGATGAACCTGCGACGGTTCATACCAGCTCACCGTCCTCGCGGCCGTCGAGCGCACTCCACTGCGAGCGCTTCGTTTTCACCCAGGCGTATTCGCGACCGAGCACACCGTCGATCCATGCTCGCGTGCACACGAACATGAAGACGACGAACAGTGGCGTCATCCACGCGACCGACCAAGCGGCGCGACGCGGTGCCCGGCCCACGAGTAGCCCGACGGCTAGTTCACAGAACGGCCCGGCGAAGAGCAACGACGCCAGTGGCAACATTTCGAATACCGACACGTGCGGGCCGATTCCGAAGAGTCGCAACACCGTCAAGAAGATGGTGATCGCACAGAACACCGGCACGTGGTAGACGAGCAGGAACAGCGTCGTCTCGATTTTCTCGATGAGACTGAGAAAATTCGAATCCCAGACGTGGCGGCGATAATCGCGCCACACCTGCTGGTGACCGCGCGCCCAGCGATACCGCTGCTTGATGAAGCGGTCGAGTGTCGTCGCACCCTCTTCGGTGTCGACCGCACTGATGTCGTAACGAACCCGTTCGCCCGCCAGTGCAAGGCGCATGGTGATGTCGGTGTCTTCGGTGACGCTGTTCGGATTCCACCCACCGAGACGGCGCAGGCTCGCCGCCCGGATCGCACAATTCGCGCCGCCGTAGGCCGGCATCCCGAACAGCGCCTGCCGACCATATTCGTTGACCAGATAGCCGGAGAAATAATCGATCGCGATCGAGCGAGCGAGCGTCGAGTGCACCGAGTTGCGAACGATGCAACGGCCCTGCACGGCACCCACGCGAGGGTCGTGAAAGTGGCGAACCAGTCGACCGATGACGTTGCGACGCGGAATGTGGTCGGCATCGAAAATGACGATGACCTCACCACGTGCTTGTTCCAGGGCAGTGTTGAGCGCTCCCGACTTGCCGCCGCCTTCACCGGGCGCCCGGTGAATCACGGTGAAATGGCGCAGCCCCGCGGTGTGTTGATCGAGCAGCGCGCCAGTACGGTCGGTCGATCCGTCGTCGACCACGATGACTTCGAGGCGCGAGCGCGGATAGTGCAGTGCCACCAAGCCGCGCACCAGTGAAGCCACCACGGCTTCTTCGTTGTGGCAGGCGACCATCACCGTCACGTTCGGCGAATACTCCACGGCGAGGTCGGGGGTCTCGAACAGGTCGCGTTGCGCCCACCGCGCCGCGGCCGCCGCGAAGGCGACGTGCCGCAAGAAAAACACCAGGAAAACGGCATTGATCAAGACCACGCCTGCGTACACGGCGGTCGTCACACCGAACAGCCCAACAGTGAGCGCAGCAATACCCGCGAGCAGCATGAAAGTCCACGGCACGCCGGTCATCACAGAACTGGTGGTCACCGGCGCGACGTCGGGCGTGGGCGGGCCGAGCCGGATTTCGGCGGTCGACACGGAACCGTCGGTCGAACCACTGACCGGCCCGGCGTCCGCAGCGTCCGTGGCGGCCGGGGTCCCGGCCGCGGCCACGTTCACCGCCTGGTGCCGCCCACCAGAAACACCGGCGAGGTGTCGGAGGGCGAGGCTGTGCCCGCGACGGCGTCAGCAGCGGCCGATGCGGTGCCTGCAGCGGCCATCGACGCTGCAGGGTGTTCGACACGGCGGACGGCGGCGGCGCCGCGCGTGATGTCCCACACGAAGCGAGGGACTTCGAATGCCTCGGCGAAACGCATCCGGGCCTGGTGTCCCCAGAAGCGCGCGCCGGCCTCGACAGCCTCGAGGTCGACGAGTTCACAACGTTCGACCTGCGACCGGTGACACGACAACGCGCCGATCTTGTCTTCGATCGACTCTTCGACGTCGACATAAACCACCGGGTTGAACGCCGTAGCCGACGGCGACTGGTAGCAAAGCACCCGGTTCAGGCGGCGAGCTGCCGACAGCGAGCACAGTGCGGTCGAGACGTGGTCTTGGTGGCTGTCGTGCTGGCCGTGGGTGTAGAGCACCTCGGCTCCGGTCGCTGCAATCACGGAGTCGATGAAGGTCACGGTCTCGCGACTGTGCGGGATCGCGCCGTCCGGAAAACCGCCCCAGATCAGATCGGCACCGATGCGAGCGGCAGCCGACTCCTGCTCGAGAACCCGCGACACGGAGTCCTGTGGTCCGCGTTCACCGGTGGTCATGACCAGGAACGTGACCGAATCACCGGCCGCCACGTGGCGCAGCAGCGCCCCGGCGCAGCCGAGTTCGATGTCATCGGGGTGAGCACCCACCGCGAGGACGTTCATGCAACCTCTCCCCAGGAACGGAAGTGAGAACGGCCAGCGACGGCGCAACCCTCGAAACGAGAGATCCGGGTCGAGCCCGCCTTCGCGTCACGCGTCGGCACCGAACCTCCCTCTGAGCACGAGAACCCCCGAGTACCCCGGGGGTTCACAAGTTCCTATGTCGCTGAATTCGGCAGGTGGCGAGCGTTCTTGAGGAACACCGGTCTTCCGAACGGCCTCCGACGACCGCGCTCGAGACAGGCTCGCGACGTGCTCTGACCACATATTCGGCAGATTTGCGTCCCGTCGAATAGCCTGACCGGTCTCGCGTCCCGGCCAAACGGCCGACCGCACCCACCGCCGACTGCGGCAACCCGGCTCGCTGCCCTAGTTGATCAAGCAAATAGGGGCAACCGTAGTGCCTGCTGGTTGCCCCTATTTGCTTGATCAACGCAGCCGAACGGGCTGTCGCGATCAACGAGAATCAGTCGTTCGGCAGCCCGCTCGTCTTTTGGATCTGCAGCAAGAACTCGGCGTTGCTCTTGGTGTCTTTCATCTTCGACAGCAGCAACTCGAGCGCCTGCTGGCCGTCGAGCGCGTGCAGCACTCGGCGCAGCTTCCAGACGATCTGCAGCTCCTCGGCCGACATCAGCAGCTCTTCTTTACGGGTGCCCGAGGGATCGATGTCGATCGCGGGGAAGATTCGCCGGTCGGCGAACTTGCGGTCGAGCTTGAGTTCCATGTTGCCGGTGCCCTTGAACTCCTCGAAGATCACTTCGTCACCACGCGAACCGGTCTCAACCAACGCGGTCGCGAGGATCGTCAGCGACCCGCCGTCCTCGATGTTTCGCGCCGCACCGAAGAACCGCTTGGGCGGGTAGAGCGCCGCAGAGTCGACACCACCGGACAAGATTCGGCCCGACGCCGGTGCGGCGGTGTTGTACGCGCGGCCGAGGCGAGTGATCGAGTCGAGCAGGACGACGACGTCGTGGCCGAGCTCGACGAGACGCTTGGCGCGCTCGATCGACAGCTCGGCGACCATGGTGTGGTCTTCGGCCGGACGGTCGAACGTCGAGGAGATGACCTCGCCCTTCACCGAACGCTGCATGTCGGTGACCTCTTCGGGCCGTTCATCGACAAGCACCACGATCAGGTGACATTCAGGGTTGTTGCGGGTGATCGAGTTGGCGATCGCCTGCAGCACCATCGTCTTACCGGCCTTGGGCGGCGAAACGATCAGGCCTCGCTGGCCCTTTCCGATCGGCGCGACGAGGTCGATGATGCGGGTCGTCAGTTGGGTCGGGTCGCTTTCGAGCCGCAACCGCTCTTGGGGGTACAGCGGGGTCAGCTTGTTGAAGTCGAGGCGGTTCTTCGCCGTCTCCGGGTCGCTGCCGTTCACCGTGTCGAGTCGGACGAGCGCGTTGAACTTCTCGCGGCGCTCACCTTCACGCGGCTGGCGAACGACTCCGGTGACGGCGTCACCTTTACGCAGACCGTGGCGGCGCACCTGTGCAAGCGAGACATAGATGTCGTTCGGCCCCGGCAGGTAACCCGAAGTGCGAACGAATGCGTAGTTCTCGAGGATGTCGAGGATGCCGGCGATCGGAACGAGCACGTCGTCTTCGCTGACGACCGGCTCGGCTTCACTGCCGAAACGGTCGCGGCCCTGCGGACGGCTGCCGCGATTGCGCTCGCGGAACCGGCCACGCCGCCGGCGACCACTGCCGTCGAACTCGTCGTCGTCGCGATCGCGACGCTGGTTGCCGCCCTGTTGGCCCTGCTGGCCCTGCTGGTTCTGCTGGCCTTGTTGGGACGACGGGCCGCCCTGCTGGGACGACTGGCCCTGCTGGCCGTGCTGATTCTGGCCCTGCTGGCCGGAGCTCGCGTCGCCGCGCTCGCCACGATCAGCGCGCTCGCCACGGTCACGGGTGCGGTTGCGGCCCTGCTGCCCGGACTGGCCCTGCGGGGAGCGCTGTCCTTGCTGGGATTGCCGCTGCTCGCCGCGCTGGCCGCCACCGCCTGGGCTGGTCGCGTCTGCGGCGCCCTGGTCAGCGGAGCGGGTCGAGTCAACGGAACCGGTGGAGGCAGCTTCGGCTGCCGGGGGCGATGCCGCTTCTGCCTGCGACGCGGCGTCGAGCGCGGGCACCGACGCGCGGCGGCTCGACGCTGAACGGGGGGCTCGCGCCGTACCGGTCGCGGGACTGGTCGCAGTGCCGGTCGCCGTGCCGGTCTTGGTTGCGGCGTGTCCGTTGGAGCCGCCGTCCGAACTGATCGGCTTGGCAGCGCTCGCGCCGCCTTGTTGCGACTGGATGGCGGCGATCAGTTCGCCTTTGCGCATCCGGCCGGTGCCGCTGATGCCCATGCCGGAGGCCATCGCCTGCAGCTCAGGCAGCACCATGGCAGTCAGGCCCTTACCGGCCGGACGCCTCTTGGTGCGGGTGCCACCGCCGTCGCCGGTGTCGTCGACGTTCGTCGTCGAGAGGGCGAGCTGGGGGGCGTCGGTGATCTCGGTCACTCAGGATCCTTCCGAAAGAGTCCGCCTGGAGCGGGCCGACGAATTTGGCCCGCGATTGGCGTTCGTGCCCGGCTTGGTGCCGGGAAGCTCCACCGCGGGAACTAGCGTCGATCAGCCCGGTTGATCGGGCTGGCCGTGCTAGGACTCGATGGGTTCACGGGGACACCGACGCGGCGACGACCACCAGCCCGCCGCTTTTGTTGGTCGCACGGCGACCCACTGACCTCGACTCATGCGAAATCTGGGGACGACGGGCGAACCATCGAAAGTGGCTGGAGGGGCCAAACCGCGCCCTGCCGGCGCATCGTTGGGGGAACAAGCACCTGACTCCCACAGCAGCTGATCCTTGGATGTTCTCCGAAAAACCGGCTGCTCGTAAAAGTGGCTTTGAAAGCCCGGACTCGATGAGTCCGCTGATGCAGGTTTCACAGTAGCACCCCGCTATGGCTGCGGGGCGAATTGGTGCCGATCGCACGTCCGGGTTTGTCGCACCGCCCATCGGCGCGAGCGCGCCTAGTCGATCAGTGCCCTGGCCCCTAGCGTGTCGACGGCAAGCGGCGACATGACGAACGACTTCGACTCGAATGCCGCCATCTCGCCGACGCGGGCGGCCGTCGGCAAGGCCAGCACGGTCGGGCCGGCTCCCGAGATCACGGCAGGAATCCCGGCTTCACGGAGTTTCTCGACAAGCGCAGCACTGCGCGGCATCGCCGGTGCACGGTAGGGCTGGTGCAGCACGTCATGGGTGGAGACCAACAACAGGTCGGGCCGGTGGGTCAACGCCTCCACCAAAAGTGCTGCTCGTGCCGCATTCGCCGCAGCGTCGTGATGCGGCACCTGCTCGGGCAGCAGCTTGCGCGCCTTGGCCGTCGACGCCTTCGTCTCCGGCACGAACGCCACCGGTGCGATGTCAGGGTGGACGTCGAGTCGCACGGCTTTGCTGAACGCACCGAACTCGTCGGCGTCACTCCAGGCCAGCGTGAAGCCGCCGAGCAGGCAAGCAGCGACGTTGTCGGGGTGCCCTTCGAGCTGCGCCGCCAGGCGCAGCATCGCGTCGTCCGGCAATCTGTCGGGGCCACCGAGAACGAGCTCGCGAGCAGCAATGATGCCTGCCACGATCGCCGCCGCCGAGGAGCCGAGACCGCGACCGTGTGGGATGCGGTTGGCGCAGTTGACCTCGAGTCCGCGCGGTTGGCCGCCGAGCAGGTCGAAAGCGGCCCGCATCGACGACACGACCAGGTTGCGCTTGTCGCGCTTCACCTCATCGGCGCCTTCGCCCGCGACGTCGACGACCAGGCCGGAATCGGTGACCTGCGCTCCGACGAAGTCGTACAGCTGCAGCGCCAGGCCAAAACTGTCGAAGCCGGGTCCGAGGTTCGCGCTGGTGGCGGGCACCTGCACCCGCACCGGCGCAGCCCGAAATGTTGGACCGGCCACTACGCGTCGAGACCTGTCATACGAAGCTCGCCGCTCACGCGTCGAGCCCCAGTCATACGAAGCTCGCCGCTCACGCGTCGAGCCCGAGCGCCTTGGCGGCCAGCTCCGAGTCGGCGGCGATCGTCGCCGGCGCGGGCGCGCCCGAGATTGCCCACTCGGGGTCCTTCAGCCCGTTGCCCGTCACCGTGCAGACCACCCGCAGGCCCGCGTCGAGGGTGCCTTGCTCGCGGGCCTGCAACAGCCCGGCGACGCTCGACGCCGACGCGGGCTCGACGAACACCGCTTCCCGGCTCGCGAGCAGCCGGTAGGCCGACAGGATCTGCCGATCGGTGACCGACTCGATCGCCCCGCCCGACTGGTCGCGGGCGTCGAGCGCCTTGGTCCAGCTTGCCGGGTTGCCGATGCGGATCGCGGTGGCAATCGTCGACGGCTGCGTGACGACGTGACCGAGCACGATCGGTGCCGCGCCCGCGGCCTGGAACCCGCGCATGATCGGACGCTTGCGCGCCTTCGCGCCGTCATGGCCCGCTTGCCGAGCGCGGTCGGCGTCCGCGTACTCGACGTAGCCCTTCCAGTAAGCCGTGATGTTGCCGGCGTTACCGACCGGCAGGCAGTGGACGTCGGGTGCGTCGCCGAGGGCATCGACGATTTCGAAAGAGGCTGTCTTCTGCCCCTCGATCCGGTCGGGGTTCACCGAGTTGACCAAGGTGACGGGATAGTCCTGTGCGAGCTTGCTGGCAAGGGCCAGGCAGTCGTCGAAGTTGCCGTCGATCTGCAGCAGTTTCGCGCCGTGCACGAGAGCCTGGGCGAGCTTTCCGAGCGCAATTTTGCCGCGGGGCACAAGAACCGCGCAAAGCAATCCGGCGCGCGCTGCGTACGCCGCCGCGCTCGCGCTGGTGTTGCCGGTCGATGCGCAGATAACGGCCTTGCTGCCTTGCTCTACCGCCTTGCTGATCGCCATTGTCATGCCGCGGTCCTTGAACGAACCGGTCGGGTTGGCGCCCTCGACCTTGAGAAAAACGTCGCACCCGGTGAGCTTGGAGATCACCGGCGCGGGCAACAGCGGCGTGCCGCCTTCTTGCAGCGTGATGACCGGCGTCGCATCGGCGACCGGGAGCCATTCGCGGTACTCCTCGATCAACCCGCGCCATCCGGCCGACCTGGGCCGGGCTGCCGTTTGCTGTGCGGTCATTTCTACGACTCCTCGCCTTCGACTCGCATCACACTTGCGACGTCTCGCACGATGTCGAGCACGCGTAGATCTTCGACGGTCGCAGACAAAGCTGCGTCGGACGCCGCATGCGTGACGATCACCAGCGTTGCGTCGGCGCCGCGGCCGCCCTGCCGGACCGTCTGGATCGACACGTCGTGGCTGGCGAAAACGTTCGCGACCGCCGCCAGCACACCCGCCTTGTCGGCGACGTCGAGGCTCACGTGATAACGCGTGACGGTCTCGCCCATGGGCCGGATTTCCAAGTCTGCGTAAGCAGATTCGCCGGCACCGAGTGCACCCTTCACCTTGTTGCGTGCAACGGCAACGAGGTCGCCGAGCACCGCGCTGGCCGTCGGCGCTCCCCCGGCCCCGCGGCCGTAGAACATCAGTTGCCCCGCAGCTTCGGCTTCGATGAAGACGGCGTTGTAGGCCTCACGAACTCCGGCCAGCGGGTGCGATCTCGGGATCATCGCCGGGTGCACCCGGACTCCGACACCGCGGCCGTCGGCCGAGCGTTCGCAAATCGCGAGCAGCTTCACGACGCAATTCATCTCGCGTGCACTCGCAACCGCTGATGCGGTTACGTCGGCGATGCCCTCGCGATGCACGTCTGCGATCGTGACGCGAGTGTGAAAAGCCAGCCCAGCAAGGATTGCGGCCTTCGCCGCGGCATCGAACGCGTCGATGTCGGCGCTCGGGTCAGCCTCGGCATAACCGAGCGCGGTGGCTTCGTCGAGCGCTTCGGCGAAGCCGGCACCCGTTTCGTCCATGCGAGTCAGGATGTAGTTCGTGGTGCCGTTCACGATGCCGAGCACCCGATGAACTGCATCGCCTGCAAGCGATTCGCGTAACGGCCGAAGCAACGGGATCGCGCCGGCGACGCTGGCTTCGAAGTACAGATCGACGCCGTATTTCTGCGCGGCATCATGCAGCGTGCCGCCGTCTTCGGCGAGCAACGCCTTATTCGCGGTGACGATCGACGCGCCGTGGCTCATCGCCGACAGAATCAGCGATCGGGCAGGTTCGATGCCGCCAATCACCTCGACCACGATGTCGATGTCGTCGCGGGCAACCAGCGCCGCGGCGTCGGTGGTGAACAGGCTCGGGTCGACGTCGATCGGGCGTTTGCGCTCGAGCCGGCGCACCGCGATGCCGGCGATCTCGAGCCCCGTGCCGACGCGGGCTGCGAGATCAACGCTTTGTTCGCGCAACAGCCGAACGACCTCGGCTCCGACGACGCCGCAGCCGAGCAGCGCGACGCGCAACGGGCGCTCGCTCACGTGTCTCGTCCTCGTTTCGTCAGTGCCAGGTCTGGGTTCACTTTGGGCTCACCCTTCGGCTCGCCTATTGTGCCGTGTCGGCGTCTCGCGCGTCGTCGGTGTCGAGTCGGAGCAGGTCGTCGATTGTCTCGCGGCGCACGATCACTCGAGCCCGGCCGTCGCGGACCGCGATCACCGGCGGTCGCCCGACGTGGTTGTAGTTGCTCGCGAGCGACCTGCAATAGGCGCCGGTGACCGGCACGGCTATCAGGTCGCCGAGGGCAAGATCGGCAGGCAGGTAGGTATCGCGCACCACGATGTCGCCCGACTCACAATGCTTGCCGACCACCCGGGTCAGCATGGGCGGCGCAACCGAAGTGCGGCTCGCGAGGGCGCACGAGTAGCTCGCGTCGTAGAGCGCGGTTCGCACGTTGTCGCTCATACCGCCGTCGACACTGACGTACGTTCGGACGACGCCTGCGGTCACCTCGACCGGTTTGATCGTGCCGACCTCATAGAGGGTGAACGTCGTGGGGCCGGCGATGGCACGGCCGGGCTCGACGCTCAGCCGAGGCAGCGACAGGTTCGCGGCAGCGCATTCGCGCTCGACGATCGACCTCAATTGTGCTGCTACGTAAGAGATCTCGGCCGGATCGTCGTCGGCGAGGTAGGCCACACCAAGACCGCCACCGAGGTCGAGTTCGGGCAATTCGATGCCGTGCTCGTCGCGAATCTGCCGCAGCAAATCGACGACGCGATGGGCGGACACCTCGAATCCTGCGGTGTCGAAGATCTGCGAACCGATGTGGGAGTGCAGGCCGACGAGTTCGAGGGTGCCGCTTGCAAGGATGCGTCGGGCGGCTTCGATCGAGGCACCACCGGAGAGCGAGAAACCGAACTTCTGATCTTCGTGCGCCGTTGCGATGAACTCGTGCGTATGCGCCTCGACGCCGACGGTGGTGCGAATCAGAACCTTCGGCCGCACCCGCCGCCCGGTTGCCAGCTTGCTGAGGCGGTCGATCTCGTCGAACGAGTCGACGACGATGTGACCCACTCCGGCGACCAATGCCTCGGTGAGTTCGGCGACCGATTTGTTGTTGCCGTGCAGCGCAATTCGCGCAGCATCGAAGCCGGCGTGCAAGGCGACGGCGAGCTCGCCGCCGGTGCAAACATCGAGCCGCAACCCCTCCTCGGCGATCCAGCGCACGATCGTCGTGTTGAGAAAAGCCTTGCCTGCGTAGTAGACGTCGGCGCCCTCGAACGCCTTTATCCAGGCCTGACAACGCGCCCTGAAGTCGGCTTCGTCAACGACGTAGGCGGGTGTGCCGAACTCGGCCGCTAGCTGCGTGGCCGTGACGCCCGCCACCGACAGCTCTCCGTCGTCAGACCTGGTGACGTTGCTCGACCAAACAGAAGCGGCGAGCGCGTTGAGGTCGGCGGGCGGCTGGATCGTTTGTGCGCCGAGTTCGCGGACGTCGGCGTGCAAGGCGCCGGCTTCATGGGTGTGCATCGGCTACATCCGTTCCGGGGCGCTGACGCCGAGCACGCCCAGACCGTTGGCGAGCACAGTGCGGGTGGCTTCGCACAACCAGAGGCGTGCACGGTTGAGGTCGGTGACGTCGTCGTCGCCCTGCGGTAGCACCCGACACGCGTCGTAGAAACGGTGGTAGACGCCCGCGAGTTCTTCGAGGTAGCGCGAAACCCGGTGCGGCTCTCGCAATTCGGCCGAGCTCGCGACCACTCTCGGGAATTCGCCGAGCGACCCGAGAAGGTCATTTTCCCTTTGGTGGCTCAGCAATCGCGGATCAAGCTCGCCTCTGTCAATGCCGAGTTCGGCCGCATGCCGCAACACCGAGGCGATTCGCGCGTGGGCGTATTGCACATAGAAAACCGGGTTGTCATTGGTCTTCCGGGTGAGCAGGTCGAGATCGACGTCGAGGGTGGAGTCGGCCGACGACCGGGTCAGCGCATAGCGCGCGGCGTCGACACCGACCGCTTCGATGAGATCCTCCAGCGTCACCACAGTTCCGGCGCGCTTGCTCATGCGAACCGGCTGGCCGTCCTTCACGAGATTTACCAACTGTCCGATCAAAATCTGCAGATTCACATGTGGCGTGTCACCGAAGCAGGCGCACATTGCCATCAGGCGGCCGATGTAGCCGTGATGGTCGGCACCGAGCATGATGATCGCCTGGTCGAAACCGCGCTCGCGCTTGTTCAGGTAGTAGGCAATATCGCCTGCGATGTAAGCAGGTTCTCCATCGCTTTTGATGACGACGCGATCCTTGTCGTCACCGAACTCGGTAGTGCGCAGCCAGACCGCGCCGTCCTTCTCATAGATGTGACCAAGGCCCCGCAGCCGCTCGATCGCATGGTCGACGGCGCCCGACTCGTAGAGGTCGTTCTCGTGGAAGTAGACGTCGAAGTCGACACCGAAATCGTGCATGCTGCGTTTGATCTCGGCGAACATCAACTCGACGCCGTCGCGCCGGAAAACCTCCTGCGCCTCGGGATCGGGACGCTCGAGCACATCGGGAACCATGGCGATCACAGCGTCGGCGATCTCTGAGATGTATTCGCCGCCGTAGCCGTCGTCGGGAGGCTGCTGACCGCGCGCCCGCGCAAGCAACGACCGCGCGAACCGGTCGATCTGCGCGCCGTGGTCATTGAAGTAGTACTCGCGCGTGACGTCAGCGCCCGACGCCGAGAGCACCCGACCCAGCGCGTCGCCGACGGCAGCCCAGCGAGCGCCACCGATGTGCATCGGCCCGGTCGGGTTGGCCGAGACGAATTCCAGATTGATGCGGTGACCGGCCAACGTGTCGGTGTGGCCGTAACTCGCGCCTGCGGTCACGATGACGCGCGCCCGCTCGCCCTGCGCCGCGGCGTCGAGCGTGATGTTCAAGAAGCCCGGTCCCGCAATGTCGACCTTCGCCACGCCTTGCGTTTCACGAAGCCGGACGGCGATCATCTCGGCAACCGCGCGCGGCGGCTTGCCCGCCGGCTTCGCGAGCTGGAGTGCGACGTTCGTGGCGTAATCGCCGTGCTCCCTGTTTTTTGGACGCTCGACGCTGACCGCCGTAGGAGGCTCGACGGCAAGGTCGCCCTGGGTCACGGCGGCCGCGACCGCGGCGAGGATCGAATCGGAAAGTTCGGCGGGAGTCACGCGCGCGAGGCTATCGCAGTGCGGTCAGCCGCCCCGAATCGTTTGGACTCGCTCACCTGTTCAGTTCGAAGGCTACGGAGCGCGGCGCTCGTCGTCGTCCGGCCCGTCTTCGACGAGGCCACGCACGGTCTTGATCAAGATGTCTGGGTCGAACGGCTTGGTGAGGTAGACATCGGCACCCGCGTCGAGGCCGCGGCGGATGTCGGCCTGCTGAGCCCGGGCCGAGACGATCACGATCTTGATGCCGGACGTCGGCGGCGCGGCACGTAGCTGGGACGTCGTGGCGAGGCCGTCGAGGCGCGGCATCGCGACGTCGAGGACGACGACATCTGGATCGACCTCATGCACGACGTCGAGGCAGGCCTGGCCGTCGACCGCCTCGGTGACGTCGAAGCCTTCGAGTTCGAGGTTGACCCGGATGAGACGGCGAATCACGGCGTCGTCGTCGACGACCAGCACGCGCCGGTTCGCATTCACGCCTCGGAGAGTAGTGCACCGGCGTCCGCTGATACCCTCGTGGCCTGTTGGCCCTGTGGATTGCCGCTCGCGATTTGTCGCCACCGACTCCCTCGGCCCCCGTAGCTCAGGGGATAGAGCACTGCCCTCCGGAGGCAGGGGCGCAGGTTCGAATCCTGCCGGGGGCACCGTGTCTCAGGACATCGGCGACAGCCGAACCTACGTTTGTGGGTTTGGCTGTCGTGTTTTTCGGGGCGGTCAGGGTTGGCCAAGAC
>JBOGEK010000015.1:0-4893 GCA_050743645.1 Acidothermaceae bacterium | reverse complement strand
GCGGGCCACGCGCGCGGCGAGTCGACAACCAAGCTGGGGTGCAGATTTCCGTCACCAGCGTGGCCAACGGTGGCGATGACGACGTCGAACTCGCGCGCGATCTCTTCGATACGTGCCAGCATCGTGGACAACTGCGAGCGGGGCACGCCGACGTCTTCGGTGAGGATCGGCCCGAGCCGCTCGATCGCCCAGTGCGTCATCCGCCTGATCGCGAGAAGTTCGGTCGCCTCCGTCGCGTCGGACGACATCGCCGTATAGGTGGCGCCGGCCTCGGCGAACGCTTTCTCGATGAGCCGAGCAGGGCCTTGCGGCTGGTCGACGTCAACTTGCGCGATCAGCATCGCTGCGGCATCTCGGTCAAGACCCGCGTGCTTCCAATCGTCGACGGCTCTGATCGTGGCGTTGTCCATCAGTTCGAGCAGGCTCGGGCGCAAGCCGGTACGCATCACGTCGTTCACGGCGCCACCGGCGGCCGGCAGCGTCGCAAAAACACCGACGATCGTGACGGGATCCGACGGCGGTTTGGGTAGCAGCTTCAGCGTCGCAGTCGTAACGATGCCGAGAGTGCCTTCTGAGCCGACGAAAAGCGCGGTCAGGTCGTAGCCCGCCACGCCCTTGACCGTGCGTCGTCCGGTCTTCATCACCCGACCGTCAGCGAGCACGACTTCGAGACCGAGAACGGCCTCTCTGGTGACGCCGTATTTCACGCAGCGCAATCCCCCGGCATTGGTGGCGACGTTTCCGCCGATGGTCGAGATCTCGAAGCTCGCCGGATCGGGGGCGTACATAAGACCAAGCTGTGCAACGGTTTTCTGCAGGTCTGCGTTGACAACACCGGCTTGGACGACCGCGAGCTGATCGTCGCGGTTGACTTCGAGAATCGCGGTCATCTTGGCCAGTGACAACACAACGCAGCCGTCGATCGCAGCGGCACCCCCCGACAGGCCCGTGCCGGCGCCTCGTGGCACGACCGCGACTCGGTGCTCGGTAGCCCAGCGCAACGTGTTCTGCACATCGGCTGTGTCGTGAGCCACGACGACGGCCAGCGGCTGCCCAGGCTCGACGAGCCGCGCTTCGTCGCGGCGATAAGCGTCGACGACATCGCGATCGTCGAGCACGCGGCCGTCGGGCAGCAACGCGATGAGCTGGTCGAGTGGCGTCACGCTTCGAGGCTAGTGCGGCGACCGCAGTCAGAGTCGCCCGTTAGACCGGCAGCGTCGGCTTTTCTTCGAGCAATTTGGCCAGGACGCCGTTCACGAACGACGCAGAATCGTCGGTCGAGAGATCTTTAGCCAGCCCGACGGCCTCGCTGATCACGACGCCATCGGGAGTCTCGTCGAGCCACAGCATCTCGAAGGCACCGATCCGCAACAGGTTTCGGTCAACGGCGGGCATTCGGTCGATAGTCCAGCCGACGGCGTACGACTCGATAAGTTCGTCGATCCGATCCCGGTGCGCGACAACGCCTTCGACCAGGCTGACCGTGTATTCGGGAACCGGGGGCTCAGCCTGTGCGAGACGCTGCGCCAAGGTCTCGAGCACGTCGGAGGAACGCAGATCGCATTCGAACAAGACATCGAGGGCACGCTTACGCGCCTTGGTGCGTGCACTCATCGTCGTCCGACCTGGTTGTGGTTTTGCCGCTGCGATAGTTCTACTGCGGATGTCAGTTGTTGATGCGGCCGAGGTAGTCACCGCTACGGGTGTCGACCTTGACCTTCTCACCCGTCGTAATGAACAGCGGCACCTGGATCTGCGCGCCGGTCTCGAGGGTGGCGGGCTTGGTGCCGCCGGTCGAGCGGTCGCCCTGCATGCCTGGCTCGGTGTAAGAGATCACCAGCTCGGCGGACGCCGGAAGCTCGACGTAGAGCGGGGTGCCCTCGTGCAGCGCGACGGTTGCCTCGGTGTTTTCGAGCATGAAGTTCGCGGCGTCACCGACGGTCTCGGCCGGCACGTGGTGCTGGTCGTAGGTCTCGGTGTCCATGAAGATGAAATCAGGGCCCTCTTTGTAGAGGTACTGCATCGTGCGCTTGTCAACCGTGGCGGTGTCGATCTTCAGGCCGGCGTTGAAGGTCTTGTCGACGACCTTGCCCGAGAGCACGTGCTTGAGCTTCGTGCGCACGAAGGCTGGGCCCTTGCCGGGCTTTACGTGCTGGAACTCGACCACGTTCCACAGCTGACCTTCGAGGTCGAGGGTCATGCCGTTCTTCAGGTCGTTCGTGGTGGCCACGGAGGTCGGCTCCTCGCTCGTTGGGTGTCAGGTCGATAGTGGACGTGGGCACATCGGCCGCGGTCGAGTCTACCCGCCGGGGTGGCTCGATCCTGACCGCCATCGGACCCAACTGCCGATCTTGAGGTATCCGTCAGCCACTAACACGGGCGATCGCGTACAACGCCAACTCGTAGGAGGTGAGTCCGAATCCCGCGATGGTCCCGGTCGCGACGCCCGCCACGACCGAGTTGTGGCGAAAGTCCTCACGGGTGGCCGGGTTCGTGACATGCACCTCAATCAACGGCGCGGTGCGCATGGCGATCGCGTCACGCAAAGCGTAGGAGTAGTGGGTGAATGCGGCGGGATTGAGCACAACGGGTGTGCGGGTGTCGGCCGCGCCATGCAGCCAGCCCACGAGTTCGGACTCGTCGTTGGTCTGGCGCACGTCAACCTCGAGCCCGATTTCGGCACCGACCTTCGCGCACAAGGTGACCAGGTCGTCGTAACTCTCGGCGCCGTAGACGTCAGGCTGTCGCGAGCCGAGCCGCGACATGTTCGGCCCGTTCAACACGAGTACTCGCATTTTCGATTCGGTCATGGTGCCGCAACCTCCTCATAGGCGGCTTCGAGAAGTTCAGGGTCTGGGTCAGCAAGAATCCTCGCGCGAGCAAGCCCTTCAAGCACCACGAATCGCAGAGTTCGGCCACGCGTCTTCTTGTCGACGCTCATCGTCGCGTGCAACTGCGGCCACGCCGCAGCTTCGTACGACGTCGGCAGCCCCAGTGAATCGAGAATTGTCTTGTGACGCTGAGATGTCTCGGCATCGAGCAATCCGGCGTGGCGTGCCAGCGCTGCGGCGTAAACGAGACCAACCGAGACCGCATGGCCGTGACGCCAGCGATATTGCTCGCGCTTTTCGATGGCGTGGCCGAGCGTGTGACCGTAGTTCAAAATCTCACGCCCCAAGCCGCCAGGGCCGACGGCCGCACGTTCACGCAAGTCGGCTCCGACGACGTCCGCCTTGACGGTGATCGCGCGCGCCACAAGTTCGGCGGTATGCATACCGGACGGCGAAAGTGCTTGCTGGGGCGAGCTTTCGATGAGGTCGAGGATCACCGGGGCGGCAATGAAGCCGCACTTCACCACCTCTGCGAGTCCGGCTGCGTAGTCGACTTCGGGAAGCGATTCGAGAACCGACAGGTCGCACAGCACGCCGGCCGGCGGATGGAACGCGCCCACGAGGTTCTTGCCCGCCGCGGTGTTGATACCGGTCTTGCCACCGACCGCGGCATCGACCATGCCGAGCAACGTCGTCGGGACCTGGATCACTTGCACGCCACGCAACCAGGTGGCGGCGATGAAGCCGGCGAGGTCAGTCGCCGCTCCCCCACCGACTCCGATCACGACGTCGGTGCGGGTAAATCCGTTGGCGCCAAGGCAATCCCAGGCCCGAGCGGCCGTCTCGATCGTCTTCGCACGTTCGCCGTCGGGCAACTCGATCGGCACGACGTCTCGCGTGCCGACTTGCTGTCGAACTCGTTCGACGATTTCGGCCACCGAAGGTTGGAACACGACGGCAACACGCCGCACGTCGTCCGATATAACGCTTCGGAGTTCGTCGATCGCGCCGTTGCCGACAACGACGGCGTAAGGATCTTCGCCTTCGACTTTGATTCGCGCACTCACGGCAACGCCTCGACGATTTCTGCAACGATGACATCGGGTGCCTTGCCCGACGTCGTCACCACGACCGAGGCGACTTCTTCGTACAGCGGTCGGCGCGCCTGCAGCATCGAATGCAGCTGGGCTCGTGGATTCAGCAACAACAACGGCCGGTCGCGGTTGAAGCCGACTCGTTTGGTGGCATCGGAGAGATCGACGTCGAGGTAGATGACGACATGATTTCGCAGTATCTGACGGGTGTTCGGGTCGAGAATCGCGCCGCCGCCGAGAGCCAACACACCATCGTGCTCGGCCAGAGCGGCCGATACTGCTGCACGTTCTAACGTGCGGAAGTGGTCTTCACCGTGTTCGACGAAGATGTCGGAGATCGCCATCGCGGCGTTGTGCTCGACGTCTGTGTCTGTGTCGCGAAAGGTTGTGTCGAGCCGACCGGCGAGCAACCTGCCGACGGTCGTCTTGCCCGCGCCCGGCGGCCCGACGAGCACTACCCGCGGCGCCATCAGCGAATGACGATGGTGTCGAGGTAACCGCGAATGTTGCGCTGCACTTCGCTTACGGAGTCGCCGCCGAACTTTTCGCTGAGCGCGTCGGCAAGGACGAGCGCAACCATTGCCTCGGCGACCACGCCTGCTGCTGGAACCGCACATACGTCGCTACGTTGATTGATGGCCTTGGCTGCCTCGCCGGTGGCGACGTCGATCGTGTCGAGTGCACGAGGCACGGTGGAGATCGGCTTCATTGCGGCTCGAACGCGCAATGGCTCGCCGGTGGACATGCCGCCTTCGGTACCGCCGGCCCGATTGGTGCGCCTTCGGACGCCTACTTCGGAATTCTCGATCTCGTCGTGGGCTTGGGATCCTCTTCGGCGAGCCGATTCGAAGCCGTCTCCCACTTCGACACCTTTGATGGCTTGGATTCCCATCAAGGCTCCAGCCAGCCGGCTGTCGAGCCTGCGGTCCCAGTGCACGTGGCTTCCGAGTCCGGGCGGCAGCCCGTGG
>JBOGEK010000014.1:0-8244 GCA_050743645.1 Acidothermaceae bacterium | reverse complement strand
GCCTTCAACACGATCGAGTCGATCGCCGGACTGATGTCGTGGTTGAGCTGTGACGGCGGGATCGGGTCTTCTCGCACGCGCTGGTACGCGACGGCCACCGGTGAGTCGCCGGTGAACGGCGGGTTGCCGGTGAGCAGCTCATACAGCAGGCAGCCGGTCGAGTAGACGTCGGAGCGCGGGTCGACCGGTTCGCCGCGCGCCTGCTCGGGTGAGAGGTACTGCGCGGTGCCGATCACCGCCGCCGTTTGGGTGACGGTCGAGGTCGACTCGGCGACCGCGCGCGCGATACCGAAGTCCATCACCTTGACGTCGCCGGCGCGGGTCAACATCACGTTGCCCGGCTTGATGTCGCGGTGGATGATCCCGTTGCGGTGGCTGTAGTCGAGCGCGCTCAGCACCGATGCGGTGATCTCGAGCGCGCGGGTCGGCATGATGTGCCGCTCGGTTTTCAGGACGTCGCGAAGCGTTCGCCCGTCGACGTACTCCATCACGATGTAGGGCACGGGGACGCCGTCGAGGATGCTCTCGCCGGTGTCGTAGACCGCCACGATCGAGGGATGGTTCAGCGACGCCGCCGACTGCGCCTCGCGACGGAACCGGGCCTGGAACGATTGTTCGCGGGCCAGGTCGACGCGCAGCGTCTTCACCGCGATAGCGCGGCCGAGCCTGATGTCACGCCCACGCAAGACCTCCGCCATGCCTCCGTAGCCGAGCACTTCGCCCAGCTCGTAGCGGTCGGCGAGCCGTCGTGGCTCAGTCATGGTCAAGACCCTCTCGTAGGCGGCGTGCAAGCTCGCTCGGTACCGTCATGATGTGCGAGGCGTTCCGCCGTCGTTCACCGTACCGGCGGACGACGGCCGACTCGCTGCGCCTCGCGCGCGCTCGGGTGCGGCTCACGGTTGCTCCGCGAGCTCGGCTGTGTTGGTTCGCGCCTCGCGCGCCGCGCAACCTCACGGTTGCTCCGCGAGCTCGGCTTGGATAACCGCTTTCGCGATCGGGCCGGCTACTGTCGCGCCCGTGGCGTCGTTCTTACCGCCACCGTTCTCGACGACGACCGCGACGGCGATCTTGGGTTGGGCCGCCGGGGCAAAGGCCACGAACCACGCGTGCGGCGGCTTGCCGGGCGCGTTCTCCGCCGTCCCGGTCTTGCCGGCGACTTGCACGTTCGGAATGCGGACCGTCGTACCGGTGCCCTTGTTCACGACGCTTTCCATCATCGTCGTTAGTTCGGCCGCCACCTGGCTCGACACCGCCTGGCGAATCGCGGTGGGCTTGGTGGTGTCGATCACGGCAAGGTTCGGGCCGACCAGTTGCTTGACGAGGTAGGGCTTCATCAGCGTGCCGCCGTTGGCGATCGCGGCTGCCACCATCGCCATTTGCAGCGGGGTTGCCCGCACGTCGAACTGGCCGATTGCCGACTGGATCGTTTGCGCCGCGTCGATGTTGCTCGGGAACACGCTTTGCGCCGACTTCATCGGGATGTTGAACGTCGAATCGAAGCCGAACGCATCGGCCTGCTTCTGCAAGGCCGACGCCCCCAGCGTCTCGCCGAGGCTCCCGAACGCGGTGTTGCACGAGATCGTGAGCGCGTCGATGAGCGTCGTGGTCTTGCCGTCGCCGCACGACTCGCCTGCGTAGTTCGGCAGCGACTTCGTCGAGTTCGGATACGGCAATACATTCGGCGCCGGGATCGACGACTGCGGGTTGTACTGACCGCTCGTCAGCGCGGCGGCCGCGGTTATCAGCTTGAACGTCGACCCAGGCGGATAGGTCTGCGACAGCGCGCGGTCGAGCATCGGGTTGTCGGGGTTGGTGATCGCGGCCTTCCAGGTCGCCTCGATTTGCTCGGTGTTGTGCGACGACAGCAGGTTCGGGTCGTACGACGGCGAGCTGACGAGCGCCAGAATCGCACCTGTCGAAGGGTCGACGGCGACTACGGCGCCCTTGCGACCGGCCAGTGCCTTGTAGGCCGCCTCTTGGATAGCCGGGTCGACGGTCAACACCACACTGCCGCCCTGTGGAGTGCGCCCGGTGATCAGGTTCGACAACTGGTTGACGAACAGGCGATCGTCGGTGCCGGCCAAGATCGAATTCTCAGCAGCTTCGATATTCGTCGCGCCGTACTCGATCGAATAGATACCGGTGACCGGCGCATACAGCGGTCCGTTGGCATACGTACGCAGGTACTTCAACGTGTCAGTCGTCGGGGTCGACGACGCGATGGTGTCGCCGGTGACCGTCACGATGTCACCGCGCTTGCGGTCGTATTGCGCATATAGATTGCGGGTGTTCCCCGGCTTCGCGCGCAGGTTCTTTGCATCCGCGAATTGGACGACGTTGGCGTTGACCAGCAGTGCCGCGAACAGCAGTAGGCAGGCGACGGCGACGCGCCGGATCGGCTTGTTCATACGGCGGTCTCCGGGTTCACGGCCGCACCACCTGGGTCATGGCGTCGTCGGGTCTTGGCGTCGGTGCTGGTGCCGGACGACGGGCAGAGTCACTGATACGCAGCAGCAATGCCATCAAGGCCCAGTTCGAGACAAGCGACGAGCCGCCGTACGACAGGAACGGCGTCGTGATACCGGTGAGGGGGATCAGCCGCATAACGCCGCCAACCACGACGAACACCTGTACTGCGAGGCAAACCGCGAGGCCGCCCGCCAGCAATTTGCCGAACGAGTCACGCACCGACAGCGAGGCGCGAAGGCCGCGGGTGACGATCACGACGTACACCAAAATGATCGCGGTCAAGCCGGTGAGACCGAGTTCTTCACCAACCGTGGCGACGATGAAGTCGCTCTTCGCGAATGGCACGAGGTCGGGCCGGCCCTTGCCGAGACCGGTACCCATCAGGCCGCCCGACGAGAAGCCGAACAACCCCTGCACGAGCTGGTAGCCAGTCGTCTTGGCGTACTTGAACGGGTGCAGCCAGATCTCGAACCGCTCGCGAACATGAGCGAACAGGTGGTAGGCGATGAACGTGCCACCGACGAAGAGCAGCACGCCGATGATCAGCCACGAGAGTCGTTCGGTCGCGATGTAGAGCATCACGATGAAAAATCCGAAGAACAGCATCGACATGCCGAGGTCGCGGCCGCGCACGAGCAGGCCGATGCTCACGAGCCAGGCCGCGATAATCGGGCCGAGGTCGCGGCCACGGGGCAGGTCGATTCCGAGCACCCGATGGCTGGCGAGCGCGAGCGCGTCGCGCTTGGTCACGAGGAATCCCGCCACGAATACGACGAGCAGCAACTTCGAGAATTCGCCTGGCTGGATGGAGAATCCGGCGAACCTGATCCAGTTGCGCGCACCGTTCACGACGCTGAACCGGGCCGGCAGAATCGACGGAATTGCCAGCAACACCAAGCCGAGCAGCATCGACGTGTAGGTGTAACGCTGCAACCGCCGATGGTCGCGAATAACGACCAGCACCGCGATGAAGCCGACGACACCGATCGCGCTCCACGCCAGTTGCAGTGTCGCGTCGGAGTTCTCCGCCTTTGGTGCAACGAGATCGAGTCGATGGATCAGCACCAGCCCGATGCCGTTCAACAGCGCACAGCAGGGCAAAAGCAACGGATCGGCGAACGGTGCGAGCTTGCGCACCGCGATATGGGCGACGAGCAATAACGCGCCCAGCCCGAGCCCATACGTCAAGATGTCGGACGGCACCCGATGCGATCGAGCCAGACCGACGTCAGCGTAAGCAGCAAGTGCAATCAGGACGGCGAAAATCAGCATCGCCAGTTCGACCCCGCGTCGCGTGCGCGGCCGGCGTGGCTTCATCGCCTTGACGAGTCCGGTTGCGGTGTTGGCCGCACTCGCGGCGCTCGCGGCCGTCATGGTGAAACGCCCGGACTCTGCAGCCCTGGTGGACTGGCCGACGGCGCGGCCGAGGATCCCGGCGACGGCGACGATGTTGCTGGCGGCGTCGCCGATGGTGATGGCACCGAGCTGCGAAGCTGGTCGACGATGCGTTCGGCGGCTCGCCTGCTGTGGGCGCTGACGCCGTCGATGATTGTGTCGCGCTTGAACGCCGGTAATGACGCGGTGGCAATGTGGGTGTCTTCGATCGGTGTCGAAAAGTTGATGCCGAGAATCGAGCCCTTAATTCCCTTGTATACGACCACATCGTGGCCGTTAGAACCGACGTAGTACTGATGCTGCGAGTACCACCACGTGCCACCGAACAATGCGCCTGCGACGACGATGAGCAACGCCAAGGCGAGCAGTGGCCCACGCCAGCGTCGGTGGGGCACCTCGTCGTCGAACCGGTGCCGAGCAGTCGGACGACGGGACCCCCGCAAAGCAGCCGCTCGTCCGGCGGCCGTATTGCGTTCGACCGGCCTCACGTCGTCGCCGTTTGCGACCGATCCGCCGACGACCGGTTCTGCCGGAGCAAGTTGCGACGCGTCGACGACATCGCACACGATGCAGGTCACGTTGTCGGGAGCCCCACCTCGAAGGGCCAATCCGACTAGTGCGTCGACTGTTTCTTGCGGATCGGCGACGAGCAGCGTCTCGCGCAGGGTGTCTTTGCTGACGACGCCGGAGAGTCCGTCGCTGCAGATCAGATAGCGGTCGCCTTCGCGCACTTCGCGAATCGACAGGTCGGCTTCGTCGTCGGGCCGGCCGTTCAACACTCGCAAAATCACCGAGCGTTGTGGGTGGGTCGGGATGTCGGCCTCGTCGAGCTGGCCTTCGTCGACGTAGCGCTGCACGAGCGTGTGGTCGTCGGTGATCTGGGTGAGTTCGCCGTCGCGCAGCAGGTAGGCGCGTGAATCCCCGATGTGGGCGAGCGCCAATCGGCCGCCGCTCCACAGCAGTGCAGTCAACGTGGTGCCCATGCCGTCGAGTTCTTCGTCGGCGTCCATCATCTGGCGCAAGTGGTCGTTCGCCTGCCGAATTGCTTGCGCGAGCGCACCGAGCATGTCGGCGGGCGGTTCGTCGTCGTCGAGCGGTGCCAAGGTGGCGATCGTGACCGCGCTCGCGACGTCACCTGCCGCGTGCCCACCCATCCCGTCTGCGACGGCGAGCAACCGAGGGCCGGCGTAAACGGCGTCCTCATTGTTGGTTCTGATGAGGCCGACGTCGGAGCGCGCGGCGTAGCGCAGGGTCAAACTCACCGGCCGCTCACCGCCGCAGTTCCAGGACTGTCTTGCCGATGCGGATCGGCACGTGATTGCCGACGGCGGTCGGCTGGGTGACCTTCGTGCGGTCGAGGTAGGTGCCGTTGGTGGAGCCGAGGTCTTCGACGTACCACTCACCTGACCGTTGGAAGAGCCGCGCGTGCCGGGTCGAGGCGTAATCGTCGTCCAAGACCAGCGTCGAATCGTTCGCGCGCCCGATGGTGACCGGCGCATCGCCGAGATTGATGCTGGTGCCGCTTAGAGCACCCGCGACGACGACGAGCTTGCGCGGTGCTTTTCGAGAACTGGGCGGCTTTTTCGCTTGTTTTTTCGGCTGGGGCCGGGCCACTCGCGCCTGCGGATTGCCGACGAGATCCGACCTCACGATGCCGAATGCGACGATGACGAAGATCCACAGCAGTGCCAGGAATCCTGCGCGGAGCAGGAAGAGCGACAGCTCTGACATCGGCGCCGCTCAGCCTCGACGTGAATCGTGGTAGGTCAGGGTCGTCTCGCCGACACGCACCTCGTCGCCGTCGACCAGCGCGGCCGTGGTGATGCGGGCGCCGTTCACGAGCGTGCCGTTGGTCGATTGCAGGTCGCTGACCAGCGCCTTGCCGTTCACGACCCGGATTTCGGCGTGCCGCCGCGAAACGGCCTGGTCGCCGAGCCGCACGTCCGTGTCGGTGCCACGGCCGATCACGGTCACCTGGTGACCGAGTTCGACTTCGTAGCTCGCGTTCTTGCCTTCGCGCACCATGAGTCGACCGTAGTTCGCCGGGCGGGCCGCGGTGGCGAGCGGCGCGGCGGTCGTTGCCGATTCGGGTCGGACATCGCGCGCTTCGCGCGATGCGGGTTGGCCTTCGGGACCACGCATTGACGCCGGCGCGGGCGTCGCGTCGGGGCCGGCGACCACCTCGCTGCGCACATGGAACACGCCTGTCTCAAGGCTCGACACCAGCTTGAGTCCGACGACCACCGGCCCGACGAACGTGTACCGCTGATCGTCGGCGTGCTCGCGGACCATGGCCGCGAGCTCCTTGGTCAGCGGCTGCTCGTACGGCGCGAGCCGTTCGTAGTCGTGGTCGCCGAGATCGACGAAGAAGTGGTTCGGCACCAGCGTGCGATCGTGGCCGACGATCGCGGCCTGGTTGTCGAGTTCGCGCTGCAATGCGGCGGCCACCTCAACGGGCTGCACCTCGGACTTGAACGCCCGGGCAAAGAGGCCCTCGACCACGCCCCCGAGCCGTCGCTCGAAGCGTTGCAGCACGCCCACTGGATTGCCTCCTCTCGCCGCAGCGATCGTCCGGGTGCCGGTTCGGGCCGGTTCGGTCGGTGTCCCCCGTGATGCTATCCAGGACGCTCAAAGGTGCGTCCTCGTTCGCTTCGGGGTGGCTGGTACGCTGGCCGCTCCACTCGGGCGAGTGGCGGAATGGCAGACGCGCACGGTTCAGGTCCGTGTGTCCGTGAGGACGTGGGGGTTCAACTCCCCCCTCGCCCACCCAATCAATCATCGCGTTTCCCCAGCCGATGTCTCCCGCGCTGCTTGTGCGCTTACCGGTTTGGTCGACGCTTAAAGGGCTCTTCGGATTTCAGCGGGGTCGGGTTACCGGGAAATGGGACGAAGGCGCTTCAGGCTTGAGGTGTGAGCCAACAAGGTCGAAGCGCCTTCGTCGTGTCCGAGCCTAGCGAGATCGTGCAGGCGCTTGTGGGGTTGAAGGACGTTCGGGTTTTGTACTACGAGCGGCGTGGGCCTGAGGTCGAGCTCGTGATCGAGCAGATCGTCATCGATCCTCGATGTCGGGACTGCGGTGGTGCGGCCCGGGTGAAGGAACGTCCGCTGGTGCGTTACGTGGACTTGCCGGTCTATGGCACGCCGATGCGGTTGGGATGGCGCAAGCATCGGCTGCACTGTCCGAATCCGGTCTGTCCGCGGCGAACCTGGGTGCTGTCCGATCATCGGATCGCGGCGAAGTCTTGTCTGTTGACGACCCGGGCGGCGAAGTGGGCGACGGTACAGGTCGGCACCGGCCGCACCGTTTCCGAGGTCGCCGCCGAGTTGGATTGTGACTGGCACACCGTCAACGACGCGGTGACCACCTACGGGCAGGCGCTACTTGGGGCGGATCGCAAACGGCTGAACCGCACGGTCGCGATCGGGTTGGACGAGACCAGCTTCGTCCGCCTCGCCGACGCCCACACCAGCTATGCGACGACGGTCTGCGACGTGGAGCATCATCAGATCATCGATATCTTGCCGAGCCGTCATTTCGTTGACGTAGCAGGGTTTTTAGACAAGCAGCCGGCGGCGTGGAAACAGCGCATCGTCTACGGCGCGTTGGACATGTCCGCCACCTACGCAGCGGTCTACACGGTGATCTTGCCCAAGGCCGCCCAAGTCGTCGACCCGTTCCACGTGATCTCGCTGGCCAACCGGGCACTCGACCAGATCCGGCGCCGAGTGCAAACCGAGCAGACCGGCCACCGCGGCCGCCGCGACGACCCGCTGTATCGAGCCCGACGGATGCTGCTGGCCGGTGAAGAACACCTCACCGACAAAGCGGCGGCCCGGCTGGCATCACTGCTGACCCTTGGCGACCCCGGCGCCGAGGTCGCGATCGGCTACCGAGCCAAAGAACGACTGCGTGAGTTCTACCGCACCCGCGACCTGCCGCGGGCCCACGCGATGCTGGAAGAACTCATCGACCACTGCCGTCGGCGCACCATGCCACCAGAGCTGCAAAAGCTCGGCCGGACCCTGCACCAGTGGTTTGACAAGATCTGCAACTACCACCACGCCCGGATCAGCAACGGGCCCACCGAAGCGCTGAACAACCTGATCAAACGGATCAAACGAATCGGCTTCGGATTCCGCAACTTCACCAACTACCGGATCCGCGTCCTGCTCTACGCCGGCAAACCCAACTGGCCCGTCCTCAACTCCATCGTCGTCCGATGAGCCCCGACCCCGCTGAAATCCGAAGAGCCGCTGAAGGCCTCGCCACGTCAGCTCGGCTTACCCCCGTCTGGGGCCGATAGGGGTGGGCCGGCCGGTGCCTATGTACCTCTTCGAACCGAGGGCCGCTCTGAAAGCAGAGGCCGGTCGAGATCCTTG
>JBOGEK010000013.1:0-4445 GCA_050743645.1 Acidothermaceae bacterium | reverse complement strand
ACCTCGGCCCACTCCCCTAACTTCGATGCCGCGATCAGCTGCTGCGCGATCGTCGAACGATCGGCCAGGTCGGTCTTCGTCACAACAGCGAACACGGGCGTGCATTTCACTCGCGCAAGCTCAGAGGCAATGAAACGGTCACCCGGGCCAACTTTTTCGTTAGCCGGCATGCAAAAAACGATGACGTCGACCTCGGCGAGCGTCGTGCGCACCACGTCGTTGAGCCGTTCGCCGAGCAGCGTGCGTGGCTTGTGTAGCCCAGGTGTGTCGACGACGATCAGCTGCGCGTCGGGCCGGTGCACGATGCCGCGAACTGCATGCCTCGTGGTTTGCGGGCGGTCACTGGTGATCGCCACCTTCTGCCCGACCAATGCGTTCAGCAGCGTCGACTTGCCGGCGTTGGGCCGGCCGACGACGCACGCGAAGCCCGAGCGGTGGGTTGGGGTCACTCGCAGAGTCTCCCGTACTTGCGGCGCCGCAGAAAACTCGAGAGTTGCTCAGCGGCCGATGCCGAGGAGGTGCAGGTCGGCCGGGCCCGCCGATCTAGCGGCCGAGAAGCCCGCCGAGCAGGCCGAGCACGCCACCGAGAAGCCCGCCGTTGCCTGATCCGCTGCCGCTGGTCGACCCACTACCGGTCCCGCTGGTGTCGCTTCCCGACCCGCTGGTGTCGCTTCCCGACCCGCTGGTGTCGGTCCCGCTGGTCGAATCAGAACTGCCCGTCGAGCCATCTGAGCTTCCGCCGAGCAGACCCGTCACGGTGTTGTCGAGCGTTGTCCCGACGGTGCTGCCGACACCACTCACTACACCGCCAGCCGTGCTGCCGACGCCGGAAAGCGTGCCGCCTACCGGTCCGCCAACCGTGCCGCCCACGCCACTCGTGACCCCCGACACGGTGTCGCCCACGCCGCCCACCAGCTGCCCGACTCCCTGGCCAACTGTTTGCGCGGGACCCGCGGGCGACGCCGAGGGCGAGGCCGCGCTCGGCGTTGGCGAAGCAGCCGCCGGCGCATCAGCCTGGGAATGGGACGGTGCAGCCGGGCTGCCCGGCCCTGCGCCGCCGCCTGGTTTCGAGCCGCCTGCCGGGCTCGCCGGTTCAGCTGCACGCGGCCCGCCAACCGGCCCACTCGTTGGCACGGCGCTTGCAATCACACCCGACGACGTCACGGTGTTCGCCGCACTCGCCGGGGCAGCAGTCCCAGATCTGTCGATCGTCCCGCTGGTCAGGCTGCCTTGCGCGTTGCCGCCCGACCTCGCCTGCTGCTGTGCGGCTGTCCCGTGGCCCGCGAGCGAACCGCCGGCGGTGCTTACCAGCTCAACACTGTGGTGATTGCCAAACGGGGCCGGCGCCGGGGGCGGTGAAACAGTCCCTGCGACCACCGCAGTCGCCACGCCACCGAGCATCATCGTGCCGGCGCCGCGCGCCATGGTGGCCGTCATCGCCGGCAGGCCCCCGACGGGCGCGGTACCGACGACGGGAAGTTGCCCCACCCAGCTCGCCGGCCCGAGGGCACGTCGCAGCCGAGGTGTCGAGACGGCAAGCAGCGCGCGAACGACGTCCGGATCGAAATGCGTGCCGCTGCAGCGAGCGACCTCCCGCAGGGCGACAGCTCGCGACGACGCCTTCTTGTACGGGCGCGCGGCGGTCATCACTTCGAACGCGTCGGCGAGGCCGACGATCCGGGCTCCGAGACTGATCTCGTTGCCGCGAAGCCCTGCCGGGTATCCGGTGCCATCGAAGCGCTCGTGATGCTGGATCACTACTGCCGCCGAGTCGCCCAACCAGTCGGCGAGCGGTGCAGTCAGCTGCGCGCCGACCGCTGGGTGCAGCCGCAACGACTGCCACTCAGACGACGTCGGCTTGCCCGGTTTGCGCAACAGCTTCGCCGGCACTTCGAGCTTGCCGACGTCGTGGATAAGCGCAGCCCATCGCAGCCGGTCCCGTTCGGCGCGCGGCAATCCCAGCTCGTCGCTGATCATGTCGGTGAAGACACGCACGCGATCGGAGTGCCCGCGGGTCACCCGGTCATGGCGAGCCAGCGACGCCACGAGCGCGAGGATCGTCGTCGCAGCACGCGCCGGTTCGGCGCTGGGCACGCCGTCCGCCAGCAACTCGAGGTGCTTGATCGAGCCCGCCTCGCGCGCGACCCGCCAGCGAGCCGGTGCTTCTCCCGGAAACAGGATTGATAGTTCGAGCAGCGCGGCGAGCGGCAGGAGCCGTCGCAACTGGCGCCGCGCAGGCCAGGCGAGCAAGCCACAGAACAAGACGACGAGGCCGAGCCATGCGATGCGCGCCGCCGCGCCAACCGGTGCGGGCACTAACCGGGTGACCGCGAACGATGCCGCGACCGAGACCGCGACCGGTGCAAGCAGCACCAACAGCCGAAGCAGGACGGCGATGCCGCGCCGCGACCGCCACCGCTCAATCTCGCCTTGTTGGCTGCGTTGCCTGCGCAAATTCCCACCCACCCTGGCAGTGTGGCGGGGTTAATCGCTTGCCGCGACGGCCACTCGGACGCAGCCGCTGCATGCCAGCGGCGGCATGGCACCTGTCCGTTCGGCCGACAGCCACCGCTGCAGACGGCCCGCTGGTTCCGGGCACAGCAACCGAAACGGCTAAGCGACGACGGTACTGCGCACCAATCCGTCGGCGCCCGCGACGAAGATCGGCACGCCCGCCGCAAGATCGGCGACCGCGGCTCTGTCGCCGTCGTTGATCAGGCCGGACGACGTGACAACTGCCGCGGCTTCGAGCCCGGCCGCGCCACTGGCAACCGCGATCACCACGGCGGCCCGCAACGCCGAAAGCTGAAGCGACGGCAGATCGACGGTCGTGGCAACGTAGGTGCGGCCGGTGTCGTCGCGCACCGCCGCACCTTCGTCAGCCGCATTACGAGCGCGGGCCGCGCGGGCCAACGTGACGAGCTTCGCGTCTTCGGCTTCCAGTTGGATCGGCTCGCCCGCCACCCCGTGCGCCCGGATCTGCGGATCAGACATCGGGTCAGTGCCTCCCGTCGTGCAGCACGGGATCGTCGAATGCCTGCGCTGACTCGACATTGTCGACGACCACGTCGGGGCGGCTGAGCTCCGTACGTGCCGGACGCCCAGTCGCGTCGGCGCTTTCTGCTGCCTCCACCCGGCGTACCACCACCGTCGCGATGCGGTTACGCCGACCGAGGGCGCCTTCGGCCTGCAGTTCCAGTTCGCCCACCCGCGCTGAAGCACCGGGGATCGGTGCCCGACCCAGTGCCTGCGCCAGCAAACCCGCGACAGTCTCGACGTTTTCGTCATCGGATTCGAGTTCGATCGAGAACAACTGCTCGAGTTCGTCGACCGGCAGCCGCGCGGTCACCCGCACCGCGCCATCGGAGAGTTCTTCTACGCGCGGCAACTCACGGTCGTATTCGTCGGTAATCTCACCGACGATTTCTTCGAGAATGTCTTCGATGGTGACGAGCCCAGCAGTGCCGCCGTATTCGTCGACCACGATCGCCACGTGGTTGCGTTCGGCTTGCATCTCGCGCAGCAGCTCGTCGACGGGCTTGCTGTCAGGTACGAAGGTGGCCGGCCGCATCAACGACTCGACGCGCTCGCTCGATTCGGACTCGCGGTACTCGTACGCCCGCCTGGCAAGGTCGCGCAGGTAGACGATGCCGACGACGTCGTCCTCGTTTTCTCCGACGACCGGGATGCGCGAAAATCCGCTGCGCAAAGCAAGCGACATCGCTTGCCGCAAAGTCTTGGTGCGTTCGAGGAAGACGATGTCTGTGCGGGGCACCATCACTTCGCGCACGATCGTGTCGCCGAGTTCGAACACCGAGTGGATCATCTCGCGCTCGTCGCTCTCGATCACCTTGCTGGCTTCGGCCAGATCGACGAGGTCGCGCAACTCTGCTTCGCTGGTAAAGGGTCCGTCGCGAAAACCGCGGCCAGGGGTGAGCGCGTTTCCCAACAAGATCAGCAATCGCGGCAGCGGTCCGAGCACCGCGGCGAGCCGATGGATGATCGGCGCGGAGATCAACGCCACACCGTCAGCATGTTGGCGCCCGACGGTTCGGGGCGTCACGCCGACCGCGACATAGCTGACCACGACCATCACCGCAGCGGTGACGAGAACCGTCGACCAACTGAAGCCGAAACGCTGCACGGCCCACGTCGCGACCATCACCGCGGCGGCCATCTCGCCGGCAACCCGCAGCAATAGCAGCAGGTTCAGGTAGCGCGGCGGCTCTGCGATGACCCGGCGCAACGCCGTTGTGCCTCGACGTCCGTCACGAACGTAGTTGTCGACGTGCACCCGCGAAACGCGCGACAGCGCCGCGTCGCCGGCAGCGCACAATCCCGCGATAACGACCACCACCCCGGCCCCGACCGGCAACCCACCGTCGCTCGCAGTCATCGCACTCTCCCCGAGCCTCGGCCCCCGGCGAGCCCGGGGAGTTCGGCGA
>JBOGEK010000012.1:0-4539 GCA_050743645.1 Acidothermaceae bacterium | reverse complement strand
CCCGTCGGTGGGCCGGCCGGGACGACCCGGTTAGACGACGCGCAGCCCGCGCACACCGCGGCTGCTGCAACCACGGCTGTTGCGATCAGCGCCGGACGACGCACCGCTGCCTCCCCGAGATGGTGAGCATTTACGGCGAGACCTGTTGGGTGCGCACCGCATCCACCACGTCGAAGTCGAGCTTGTTGAGTGCCGCGATCGCGCTGCCGTTGATCTGGCCGCACTGGTCAGTCGGCATCGACGGCTGCAGCACGGCGCCCGCCGAGTCGATCAGGGCGAACCACGGCGCCAGACGCAGGTAGTCGGGGCACATGATGTTTGGCGGCCGCTTCTGCGACGGCTGGCGTAACAGGGTGAGGAACGGCGCGAGGCCAGAATCGGCAACCTCTGCCAGCTGCACGTTCCACTGGCCGAGCCCTGGATAGCTACGCAACACCGTCTCGCACCGCACCACCGCCGTGACCTGGATGCCCGCTGGGAGCTGAGAGTCATTTCGGCCATTTGGCATCTGGGCGAATGGTTGCGCCGGGCAGGTCACGACCGCGCCACCGACCGTGGCCACTGCGTGTGCACCCGCTGGCGGCGGCGTGCCGGTCGCCGCCGAGGCGGCCGGTCCGGGTGGCGTAGGTGCCGGCACCGGGGGCATCGGCCCGATCGGCGACACGGGCGAGCCCGATACCGTCGACGCACTCGCCGACCCGACGGCCGAGGGGGGCAGCGCAGGCGACGTCGGCGAAGCGGGCGGCTCAGAGGCCGTCCACAACGATGGGCTTGGCTGGTTCGCCGACCCAGCTGGCGACCCAGCTGGCGACCCGGCAGTCGTGACGCGATTGGACGACGCGCAGCCCGCGCACACCACTACTCCGGCGGCGACGATCGCCGTCACGATCAGCGACGGACGGCGCAAGGACGGACGACGCACGGCTGGCTCCCTCACAATCTGATCGACCTCACAATCTGATCGACCTCCATCTGACGTTAGGCCGAGCCACCCGGTTTCGCACCCGCCCGATTTTCGGCCGGCCGCCCGATGTGACGGTCGCCGGCCAACCGGAGCCGGCTCTGCGGCGTCCGATTACCAATCGCACGGCGAACCCGCCACCGATTGCCCTACGCTCACCGCGAACGGCGAGTTGCCGACGTCGGGGAACGAACTGTGGTGGTGTAGTGGTTGCATTGGGTAGCTACTTGCCGATGAGAAGGACGTGAATGTGACTCCGGTGCTGGCTCCGACGCCCCTGTCGGCCGCTGATCGTTGCGACCGGTGCGGTGCTCGCGCGTACCTACGCGCGGTACTGCCGTCCGGGAGCGCCTTGATGTTCTGCGCACACCACGCGCGAGAGCATGCCGAGGCACTACGAACGGTGGCCGTCGAGTTCCAAGACGAGACCGGGCGGCTCGAAGACGTGCCGCCGACTGCTTCCGACGAAGAGCGTTAGCCGCTGACTGATAGTGAGACCGCACAAGCTGGACGAAGGGCCCCGGTCGGATGATCCGACCGGGGCCCTTCGGCGTTCCGCGCTACTGTCCGACGTGCATCCGGAGTTGTTCAGCGATCGCGAGGAGTGCCCGCGCGCCAGCTAGCTCGCTGCTGATCGTCGTCCGGCTCGGGGCACGGTCGTCGAACTCAGCCGACCACAAGGTCTGCGAGATCTTCGTGGCCAACGCCGTGCGGGCGGCGCCAAGCCCGGCGAGTGCCCGTTCGATCTCGGTGAACTGGTGGTCGTTCGTCGCAGACCCGCTGGCGAGCGCGGCAGTGTCGGCGATCAAGGTGTCGGTACCGAACTGGCCGACACTCGCGTCGAGTTGCTTGAACGCGTTGCCGAGATCGGTCGTGCCTGCGAGCCGGCGCGGCACCTGTCGCAATATCTGGGTGATCACCCGGCCGTCACCGCGATAATCGTCGCGCAAGCCCACCAGGCTGAGCAGCGTCGGCCTGATGTCGGTCTCGTCGGCCCACGTGCCCTGCGTGCTCAGTTCGGGCACGGTCTTGGTGGCGTTCGGATCGACCACCGCCGGACCGTTATTCGCGGCTCGCCCGTCGACCCCGCCGTCGCGCACGTTCGGACCAACGAACGCCGCCCAGGTGATGTCGATGTCCGGGCTGTAGTAGCCGTGGTTCCAGGCAAACTTGCTGTAGACCGTCACTCCGGCCGGGCACGTAGAAAGACTCGCACTCTGGCAGAAGTAGTAGTCGGGTTTGGGGAAGATCGTGTAAGTCGGGGTGCGTAATGGGTCGGCCGTCTGCATGTGCAGGATCTGCTGCTCGACAGCATCGGCCTGGTAGTTCACGATCTTCTCGTTTTTCGCGCCGCTGTAAGGATTGTCGGCCGTCAGCGCGGCGGTGTCGCGCTCGAGTTGGCGCACGCTCGGGTTGTCGGCGCCTGGCTGCGGCCGCGACGCCGTGCCGGTCACGTACATCACCGCACCCTGCGGCTCGACCGCGAACGGCGTCATGTCTCCGGTCTGCGTCTTGAGCAGGTCGGGCAGGTTCGCCTCGAGTTCGCCGATCTGCCCGGCAGCATACGAACATGTCGTTCCAGTGCAGGACGGCGTCGACGCGCGCCCGGCATTGGCACCGGCAAAGTGATCGTTTTCTTCGGCACTGACGACGAATTCGGTGTTCTTCGGGGTGATGCCGTCCTTCGCCAACCGGTCGAGGAACTTCGCGAATGCCTGGTCGTACTCAGCCGCGTTGGACTCCATGCACGGGTCGCCGGGACCGAGGGCGCCAAGGCTGTTCGACGTGCAACCGGTCTGGCCGGGCTTCTTGTCGTGGATGTCGCTGATGTAGGCGTAGGTCACCGGGATACCGGCTTCCTGCATGTCGGCGACATAGGCGAGCGACTGGGTAGCCGTCGGGTTGAAGCCAGGGAAGCCGGGCTTGTTGGCGAACGACTCCTTGATCGTGTTGCCGTTCAGGTCGGTCAGGTTGCCGCTCGCGTCGGTGACCGGGTAGCCGTGTGACGTCTCGTTCGGCGTGCCTGCCCCTATCTGCGGCGCGACGTACTTCGCTCCGAACAACGCCTGGTAGCCGTCGTAGCCGCCCGGCTCGCTCGGTAGCTTGTCTGCCGCCGCGGAGGCGGTGGGTGCGGTCTGGCCGAACTTGACAGCTTTCGCGTCCGAGCAGATGGTGGCGCCCTTCGCGCAATGCACCGCGACGCCGATGTAGTCGGCGATCTCGGAATCCCAGAACGGCGCATTCGCCGAATCAGCCGCAAGTTGGGCGGCCTCTGGCGAGTTGGCCCCGAACACGCTCGGGATGTCGACTGGCGCGTTCTCGAGCACCATGTTCGCCGTCGAGAAGTCACCGACGCTGCAGCCCGCGCGGGTGAACGGCACCCATGGCGCGGGCGTTATCGAACCGTTCGCCGACGGGTTGGCCGGATCGGAGTAGACCATCGACGGCGAGGTGTCGGTGGTCGATGGCGCTGCCGTGGCCGTGTTGTAGACCGGCGACGTCCAATAGACAAAGGATCCGTCGGGTTCTGTGGTGCCGTCGGGGTGGTAGCTCTTGTACGAGTTGCTCACCGGCATCCCGTGCCGGTCGCCGTACAGGCCGGTGTAGATCGCGAGGCTGTCTTCGGCGGTGTGCGCGATCAGCGGCGTGTGCATGTTCGACAACACGGTGCCGTTTGCCTCCAGGAAATGCAGCAGGGTGGGCATCTGCTCAAGATCCGAGGGCACATTGGGGTTGTCGCGGAAGAAATGCACGTTGTCGAAAGTGATCTCGATGACGTGCTTGACGCCGTCGCCGAGTTGGCAACTGCCGTTGTCGTGAGCCGCCCGGCTCGCTCCGGGCGTTTGGGCGGACGCCGCGGGGCTTGCGGCCCCGACACCCGCCCCAGCGACAGCTACCGCCGAACACCCGGCGACGAGCAGCCGCAGCCTTCGTAATCCACGCATGAGGACTCCCTCCTGAAACGCCTTATGGGCGATCCAGGACGCTAGTCCTCCATGGTCATAGTTAGCTAGACATGCGAGCTAGTCGATCTAGTCGAGGTAGTCGCGCAACACCTGCGAGCGCGACGGGTGACGCAGCTTCGACATGGTCTTCGACTCGATCTGGCGAATGCGCTCGCGCGTGACGCCGTAGACCTTGCCGATCTCGTCGAGGGTCTTGGGCTGGCCGTCGGTGAGGCCGAAGCGCATCGAGACGACGCCGGCCTCGCGCTCCGACAACGTGTCGAGCACCGAGTGAAGCTGCTCCTGGAGCAGCGTGAACGAGACTGCCTCTGCCGGCACGATCGCCTCGGAGTCTTCGATCAGGTCACCGAATTCGCTGTCGCCGTCCTCGCCGAGGGGGGTGTGCAGGCTGATCGGCTCGCGGCCGTACTTCTGCACCTCGATGACCTTTTCGGGCGTCATGTCGAGTTCGGTCGCGAGCTCTTCGGGAGTGGGCTCGCGGCCGAGATCTTGCAGCATCTGGCGTTGGACGCGGGCCAGCTTGTTGATCACTTCTACCATGTGCACCTGGATGCGGATCGTGCGGGCCTGGTCGGCCATCGCACGGGTGATCGCCTGCCGGATCCACCAGGT
>JBOGEK010000011.1:0-23463 GCA_050743645.1 Acidothermaceae bacterium | reverse complement strand
GAGTGATGCTGACGTCGTTCGGAGTCTTCTGGGGAGCAGAAGGCGCCGATGCCCGATGGCCCGGCTCCGACACCGCGCTGCTCGTCATTGTGCCGGCGGTGGCGGTGTTCGCGGCTGGGCTTGTCGTCGCGCTCCGTCGCGTGGTTTCCGCATCCGATGGAATCGACAACTCGCGCGCAGCCGTCGGGACCTCGGTATGAACAGGATGCGGGCGTTCGGTGCGTTCTGGTACGACTTCGTCGTCGGCGACGACTGGCGGATCGCCCTTGGTGTCGTCTTGGCACTTGCGGCAACGTACGGCCTTGCTCGCGCCCACATTCCAGCGTGGTGGCTATTGCCTACAGCTGTTGTCATTCTGCTTCCTGTGAGCCTCTGGCAGGTCGCCCGCCGACGTTAGCCGCAGTTGCTTTGGGCCTGTGGACGACGAAACGCTTGCACCGACGAAACCTGCTTTGCTGGACGCCGTCCCGACCCGACTACGGGGGAGTGTCCATGACCACCCGGCCCGTTTCCGATGCACGTTCCGCCGCCGACTCGGTGGCCGATCTTTCCGGCTACGACGGATTAACTTCCGAAGCCAGCAAGCTCGATGGCGGCGAGTGTCTGTACTGCTACCTGCTAAGAATGATCGGCTCGTTCGGTTGCCGCGGTCATCGATTCACCCAGCGCTGGATCGAGAGTCAGCCTCGACTCCACGGTTGGGTAATCCGATGGGTCGAAAGAGGCGGTGGATACTGCGATTGCGAAGTGATCTTCAATGTTTTTCGCGACGACCGCACCTCGGAGCGGCACCGGCAATTGCGTTGTGCGGCGTCGTATTTGGTCGCCGCCGATGACGCCGATGACCTTGACGACCCAGATGAGCCTGATGAGCCTGACGACATCGAAGCTGCCGACGATGGTGAGGATCGCGACGACTGAGCGCCGGCACCGCGATCTCGCTAGGTTGCGCGCACCCAATTCGGGTCGCGACCAGAAATTGCCACCAGGCGGTCGTAGGCGGGCGCATCTGCTGGAACGTCGACGAGCGGACCGAAAGCCTTGCCCTCGGCTTCGCTTCCGCGATACTCCGGCACGAGCATCGGACCCATCCAGTCCGCGGAGTATTCGGCGAGGTCGGAATCGAGGTCGACCGCCAGCCCGAGTGCTGCGGCGAGATCCCAGGCATGCACCGCGATCTCGGCGATCTGCATGGTCTGGAATTCGCGCGGCGCCTGGCCGGCGTCGAGCTTGGCCGGGTCGCGAGCATCACGCCAGGCCGCGACGAGTTCGGCGGCCCGCCGCGCGAACTCGGGCGCCCAGTTCGGGGCGACGCTCGGCGACGGCGATGCGTAATCCGGCTGCCCGCCATGGGCGGAGTCGATGAAGTGCGGCATGTCGGCCAGGATGTGGTCCAGCAGTTTTCCGACATCCCACGACGCGCATGGCGTGGGTAGCGATGTCTGGTCGGGCTGGACCTGAGACATCAGCGCATGCATCTGTTCGAGCGCGCGGGCGAGGGCGTCGACCGGGTCGGTTGCCATCTCAACATTCTGCATTATGTTCGAGCAGTACGGGAGTCGGCGAGCGTGACACTTCGGGCGCAAGATGGGAGTCGACATGAAGATCGGCGTGATCGGCAGCGGCAATATCGGCGGCAACCTCACTAGGCGGCTGACCAGCATCGGTCACCAGGTGCGGGTGGCGAACTCGCGCGGACCCCACACACTCGCTGGCATTGCTGACGAAACAGGAGCAGTGCCTGTCGACGTCGGTGACGTCGCCGCAGGCGTCGACGTCCTGATCGTTGCCATTCCGGAGAAGGCAGTGCCACAGTTACCTGCGGCCGTTCTCGACGGATTAGCCGACGGTGCCGCGGTAATCGACACCGGCAATTACTATCCGCAACGCGACGGCCGCATCGCCGATATCGAAAACGGCATGCCTGAAAGCAAGTGGGTGCAGCAGCAACTCGGCCATCCCGTCGTCAAGGCGTTCAACGGAGTTCACGCGGCCGCAATCATCGAGCGAGCCCAACCAACCGGGTCGCCCGGCCGCCTTGCCGTGGCGATTGCCTCCGATGATTCGGTTGCGAAAGCCACCGTCATGCGGCTCATCGACGAACTCGGTTTCGACTCCGTCGACGCAGGCGGTATCGATGAATCCTGGCGCATGCAGCCCGGTACCCCGTGGTACGGCCAGGGTTTCGACGCCGACGGCGTCCGGGAAGCACTCGCTGAAGCACAACCTGAGCGGCCAGCAGAACTCCGTGCCTAGTCGGCGCCTAGTCGGCGATTGGTCGACGTAGCGGAGCGGTTCGTGGTGTCAGCAGCGCGCGGGCGGCACGGAAGCAGAAGTACACGGTCGCGGGAAGTGCGACCAGTGCACCACTGAGTGGGAAGCCGACGCCGGGGGTGCCGGTCTGAATGGCTTGGTCGGCGCAGGCGATCGTGAGTCCGGCGGTGCCGGCGGCGAACGCGGCCGCACCGAGCGCATCGACCAACCCGGCGGGAAGTAGCGACGGAGCGTCGGCACGCCGGCGCCAGGCAAGATAGCCGAGCAGCAGCAGAAGTCCGACCAGCCCCCCGATGACCCGTAGCACTACCGCGTCGTCCGCGACCTCCTGGACCGAAGGTCCAGGGCCTTGGCCTGGGAAAATCGTGACCCCGCCGACGAACGAACGGCCGGCCCACACATTCATGATCAGGGCAACGAGCCCGCTGATGCCCACAGCGATCAGCCCGCAGCCAGCCAAAAACAACGCGGCACGCGACGTCTCTAACACCAGGGTGAGGAAGGATCGACGTGCGGTGGCATGCGCGATCGGCGTCGCAGGTCCGAACCGGCGGACCGCTTCGGTCTCGGCGGCTTCTTGGGTCAGGCCATCGCTGACGAGTGCGGCCGCCGTAGCGTGCAGATGGTCGCTCGCTTCGTCGAGCAGCCGCCGCGTTGTTCGTGCGTCGGCGCGGGTGCGGCACAGCAATTCGTCGAGGTAGTCATCGATTGGCGTTTCACTCATGTGAGCACCGCCTGCATGTTGGCGACGTAGCTTTGCCAGGCGCGCCGCTGCGATGTGAATTCCTTACGGCCCTGCGGCGTCAACGCATAGGTGCGGCGTCGCCGCCCTTGTGCCGAGTCGACCGAGCTTTCAATGAGGCCAGCTCGCTCTAAGCGGTGTAGCGCGGGATAAATCGTGCCCTCCGCGAGATCGAACTCGCCGGCGCTGCGTTCACGCAGGGCGGCGATGATGGCGTAGCCGTGGGCCGGGCCCTGGCGCAGCACGCCCATCAGCATCAAATCCACGTTGCTCGTCAACCACATACCTCGAGAGTCTAGGCATCGAGTGGCTAGGTGTCTAGTCCAGAATCCACGGCCGTAGGTGGCGTTCGTTCGCTTCTCGGTGTGGCGACGCGCGGCGCCTCCCCCGAACTGCATGGTCAGCCGGTGCTCACCACCCAGGTCGTCGGAATAGCCAGTTCCTCTCCGCTGCTCGCGATGATGTCACCGCCCGGCAGGTCCCGCTCGTCGGAGGTCGGCTGCGCGACTGCCATGCGCGCGGCGATCCGCAGGTGTGACAGGTACTCCTCGCTCTCATGGCCGCCATGGAAACCCACCCGAACATGCGTCTGATCCAGGCTCGGGACGAAGCGGCCGCCGTCTTCATGGCGGCCGGCTCCTCTCGAGCCACCGGTAGCCCTGCGCTCGCAACGGTCACGGCAGGGCCGGGGCTTGCGCACACACTGACGCCCCTCGTCTCCGCGTGCCGCGCCAACCTGCCGCTGGTCGTCTACGCCGGCGACACGCCGCGCTCTGGTCGCTACGTGGGCGGCCTGCATGAGTTCGACCACCGCGCTTTCGCCGAACTCGCCGGGGCGATGCACCTGCGGGTCGAGGATCCGCAGCAGGCGGCAAGCTGTGCCTCGGACGCAGTCCGGCTCGCAGTCACACATCAGCGGCCGGTCGTTCTGAGCGTCCCGGAAGACCTCATGGAGACGCCGAGCGCCCCTCGTACCGGGGAGCTTGCACCGCATCACCTACCCGCGCGAGCCGGCGAACCGCCGTCGACCGCGCCTCAGTCAATTCGGTCGCAGGCCGATGTCGACGTGGCAGAGGAGATCTTCGCGGCGCTGTCGTCGGTTCAGACTCCGATGCTCGTTGCCGGATCGGGTGCGGTCGCGGTACTGCCACATATGCGAGCACTGGCTCGCTCGTTCGGCGCCACCCTCGCGACGACGTTTCGCGCCAAGGGCTACTTCGACGCGGATGCCGGCAACCTGGGGATCATCGGCCCGCTCGCGTACTCACTGCACCAGTGCGTGCAGGAGCAGGCCGATCTCGTCGTCGGGATCGGCGCAAATCTGCACGGCTTCGGTGCGTTCGTCGACTCGCTGATCGGTTGCCGAACGATCTGCCTGGGCACCGAGCGATATGGCGGCGCGCCCACCTCGCACCCGTGCGGGCGCGACGCGTCGATCAGCATCGTCATGGAGTTGCTCCGTGAGAAGGCAATTGGGGCTGGCCGCGCAAATGATCGGCCGATCGAAGTATCCATCGCTGACCGACAGCAGGCGATCGCCGCGGATTTCGCCGAGCTGCCCGAACTGTTCCATGACGAGCTGGCATCAACCGGCGAGGATCGAACATCGGCTCTCGGATTGGCTGATGCCTACCGGGCGTCCGCCGATGCTGGCCCGGTGCGTGTCATCGACGTTCGAGTATCGACCGAAATCACCAGCCGCTGGTATCGAAGGCTCTACCTAGCAGGTGAACGCCAATAGGTGGTGCAAGTTAGGCGTCTGCGCCTGCAAAATGCGGAGCGTCTCCTAAATGGTATCCCGCCAAATCGAATCCGACCGACGGCACCAAGTGAATGCAGGCGCCGAAGGGGACCGGCAACCGGCCCGTCCAGTGGGAGTGAGTGAGTTAGTCATGTTCGGCAAACGGCTCGCCCAGCCGGCGGCTGATTCGGTCGATCCACCGAAGGTAGAACGGCCACGCCGCACCGGCGATCGCGAACAGACACGCCGATGCCACAAATAGCCACCGTTGATGCGCGTCCGTAATTGCTTCCGTGATCTCGAAAACGGTGATGGCGGGGTAGAACCAGGCGAGCCAGCGCCGGCGATGCATGCGGGACACGTGGGCCTGCACGATTTCGCTTTCGGTCTGCGTGAGCGGCTCGCCGCGCCGAGCGGCGCGCCATACCCTCCGACGCTCTCGGCGGTCGAGCGCCAGCATGGGCGACGGTCGCCACCATCCGCGGCGCCTGCCCAGTCGGCGCAGCAGCAGCCCGATACCGCCGAATATCGCCCCGTATACGACGAGGAAAACGACGGCGACCAGCGCTGCATGCCCTGCGGTGCTATGGCCATCGTGGGCAGCCATCCCGGCGCCAACTCCGGTAGCGATGACGAGAACGATCGCGCTTACCGCGTACACCATCTTGTTGATCTGGCGGCCTCGAACTTGCGCGCGCCGCTCAATGTCGGGATCCATCGCGGTCACCTCGTGATCAGGGTTACCCGCAAGATCGTCGGAGCATGCGCGCGGCTGTTCAAATGACCCAGCCGAGGACCGGGGAAGGACAGCAATATCGGTAATTGTATCTGCGCCAGATCGGCGAGGGTAGCGCTGAGTTCTCGCTCGAGTTCCTGGCATGCGGGGCACGCGGCTGCATGTTCAACGTACCGAGCGTCCTCGGCGTCATCGATCGCCGACAACACGTGCGCCGCCGCCCGTTCGGCCCAACGCTCGTGGTCTTCAACTGTGTTCACCGTCATGCCCCCCTCTCCATCGGTGGGCGCCGGGTCGGGCTCGGTGATCAGCGCCTCCTCAGGTGCGCGCCGTCCGCTATGGCGTTGCGCGCGCCGGACCCCGTCGACTGCCTTGTGATGGGTGAGTGCGAACAACCAGGTACTCAACGAGCCTCGCGAGCCGTCGTAAGTGGCCGCTCATCTCCCCCGCCGCGGCAGCGGCGTCGCGTTGCCGGACTCGGTCGGGCGCCTGACGACTGGCAGTCGCCGCAAGAACAACCTGATCCCCTGGTACCTAATCAGTGCGCTCACTCGGAGTGCCGCTGCCGGGTAGCGCACTACCGACTTCGCGACATTCGCTCCGCTCGCTGGGCGCCGGCATCCGACCAGTGTCGCGCTGAAGATTGTGCGGCCGTCGCGCCGCAATACGACGTCGACCCGAACGTTTTGCGCTGGACGCGAGAATCGCATGTCGTATTCGCCGGTCGCGTCGTTGAAAGGTGAGACGTAGAAGGCCTTCTCGGCCTGCGCGCGGCCTTTCGCGTCAGGCTCCAATAAATAGCAGTGGCGGCCGCCGTACGTGTTGTGAACCTCGGCGACGACACAATGGACCGAACCGTCGGGTCGCAGGCACCAAAAAACCGTCAACGGATTGAAAGCGTGGCCGAAGCTGCGGCCATTGGCAAGCATGACGATCCGATCCGCGCGGACGTCGAGCCCGCGAGCCGCCACCCAGCTGACGACGTTCTCGCGAATCGAATGTGTCGGGTTGCCGAGATGATCACGAGATTCAAACCGGACGGCGCCAGCGAGCATCCGTGGAAGCCGATTCATGCTCAGCTCGCCGAGATCGACGAGCCACATCGGGTGCCGGTAACGGAATTCGTGCCGCAGCGGGTGGATACGGTTGTGGCTAATTGTCGTCGTATAAAGCGACGGAGTCTCGACGTCGGTGTCGGTTACCACGAGACACCGAGACTTCCCGCGGCACGCACACCGGAGACGCAGCCGTCTTCGTGGAATCCCCAGCCGTGGTAGGCACCGGCGAACGCGATCACATCGTCCGATAGCGTCGGCAACCCTTTCTGGGCCTGCAGTGCCGTGCTCGTGTAAATCGGATGCGAGTACTGCATTTCGGCGATTACGCGGTCGGCGCTGATCCGCTCATCGGCGTTCAAGGTGACAACGTAGTCGACCGGTTCCGTCAGGCCCTGCAGACGATTCATGTCGTAGCTGACCTGCACCCGGTCGGCTGCGGTCGCGCAGGCGTCGAGGCGGTAGTTCCACGATGCGCGTACCCGCTTGTTCGTCGGAAGCACCGTGCTGTCGGTGTGTAAGACGGTTCGGTTGATCGAATAGTCGAAAGCACCGAGTATCCGACGCTGTTCGGGCGTCGGCTCCGCTAGTAGCGCCAACGCTTCGTCGGCATGGGTGGCGATCACAGCCGCGTCGTAACGCGCGGTCGTGCCGTCGGCGTCGCGGATCGCGACCCCGGAGGATTCGCGGCTCACGGCGCGCACCGGCGCACCGACTCTGACAGCGGCGAGTTCTTTAGCGGCGCGCTCGACGTACGTGCGCGAACCGCCGACGACCGTACGCCAGGTCGGGGAGCCCGAAACCGATAAAAGGCCGTGGTGGTCGAGAAAACGGAATAGATAGCGCGCAGGGTACGCCAACGCTGTGTTCGGCGAGCACGACCAAACGCACGACACCACGGGCACTACGAAATGCTGAACGAAATACTTCGAATAGCGGCCCTCACGCAAAAACTCGCCGAGTGTTCGTGGTTCAGCTTCGACGCGGTCGAGAAGGCGGCGAGCCGCGCCGTGGAAGCGCTTCACCTCACCCAGCATGCGCAAGTACGCCGGATTTCGAAGGGAGCGGGCCGCCGCGAATACGCCACCGAGACCCTTGGCGCCGGCATATTCGAGCCCGCAGCCGTCGCAGTGCACCGACATGCTCATCTCGGTTTCGCGCGTAGCGACGCCGAGTTCGCTGAACAACCGAAGCAAGTTCGGATACGTGCGCTCGTTGTGCACGATGAAACCACTGTCGACCGCGACGTCGTGGTCACCTGCGCGTACATCATGGGTGTGTGCGTGACCGCCCAGCCGGGGGAGGGCTTCGTACAGCGTGACCTCGGTGTGCCGTTGCAGGATCCACGCCGCGGTGAGCCCGGACACGCCAGCACCCACGACCGCGACGGATCGCCTGCTCGCGCCGTCCATAACTCACCTCCGCTCCGGCCCGTTCCACACCGCGTATCCGGTGCCGACCAGATGAGGCACCGAAGTTGCTGTCGGCGAACGTTCGCTGCCGAACGGCCAAACGGTTCAGTGCGATGCCAGCGCTTTCTTCGGCGGAAGCGGAACAAAGCCGCTCGTGCGCCTGACGTAGTCGGCATAACCTGGGCGCGTTTCGACGAGCCGAGACTCCAGCAGCGGCTTGCCGGTCTTTCGGGCCAGCAGCCAGGTCATCAACAGCGGCGAGGCGATCGTGACGACGCCAGGCCAGTGCGCGAACGAGATCAGCGAAAATCCCCACCACTGGGTGGCGTCACCGAAATAGTTCGGGTGCCTGGTGTAACGCCAAAGCCCATGGTCGAGCACGGCGCCCTCGTTCGCCGGATCGGCCTTGAATCGAGAAAGCTGGTGATCGCCGCCCGCTTCGAAGCCGAATCCCACTGCCCACACGGCGGCGCCCACCCAGCCCAGCACTGTGATGTTTCCGCCGCGCACGACGGTCACCTGCAGCGGCAGCGAAATGAACCAGATCGCCACCGCCTGCGGCAGGTAGACGGCGCGCAGCGCATAGAGATTGGGGTTCCCAGGTGCTTTGCGCAGCATCTCGGTATAGCGCGGGTCTTCCCGGCCCCCTCGGCTGCGAACGCTGACATAACCCGCGAGCCGCAGCGCCCACACAGCGGCGAGCGCGGTAATAAGCAGTCGGCGAGCGCCACCGTCGGGGTGAGCTGATGTCGTCACGGCGACGGCCGCCGCTGCGCACGTTGCCGTGAGAAAGCCCAGTCCCCATGCGGTGTCGATGACGTTGTGCCGACCGATCCGCACTGCCACGGCATAGGCGACCGCGACGACAACGACCACCGCGCCTGCGGCGGCCAACGATGCCCACCCGAAGGTCGACCACCCAAATTCCATCGTCAACGCCCGATCAGCGCTGCGGGTGCGGCGGCGCATCGGCCGGCGGTAGATCGGTGAAGACGCCCGGCCGCACCGCGAGAATCTGATCGACTCCCATCCGACCCTGCTCGAACGCAAGCGCGCTGCCGATCAGATACATCCGCCACATCCGCGCCCGTTGCGCGCCGAGCAAGCCGACGGCGTCGTTCCACCGGTGTTCGAGTTGGTCACGCCAGGCGTTGATTGTTCGGGTGTAATTTTCGCGCAACGCCTGGACGTCGCGCACTTCCAGGCCCGCCCGCTCGAGTAAGTCGACGGTCTGGCCGACCGGCCGCATGTCCATGTCGGGCGCAACGTAACGTTCGATAAATGCGCCGCCACCGCGATGACGCCCTTGTCGCGACATCTGCTGCACGAGCACCCGCCCACCGGGCCGTACCAGTTCGCGCAGCAATGCGGCGAAGTTCGGATAGTTGCCGGCGCCGACGTGCTCGCCCATCTCGATGGCGCAGACCGCGTCGAACGGGTCATCGGCGAGATCGCGGTAGTCGGCCAACCGCAGGTCGATGACATCGCTGAGACGCGCGACATGTGCGCGCGACCGCGCCAGGCTCAGCTGCTCCTTCGACAACGTGACGCCGACGACACGGACGCCGTAATGACGAGCCGCATGGATCGCCAGTCCACCCCAGCCGCAACCGATGTCGAGCAGTCGCGCCCCCGGCGCCAATCCGAGCTTGCGGCACACCAGGTCGAACTTCGCGACTTGCGCGGTCGCCAGGTCGGCGTTCTCGGTTTCCGGCGTCCAGTAGGCACACGAATATGCCATCCGCGGATCGAGCAGCAAAGAGTAGAACGCGTTCGACGTGTCGTAATGATGGGCGATAACCTCCCGGTCGCGCCGCCTGCTGTGCAGCCGGCCACCCACCCGGGCCTCGATGTCGGGCGGCTTCGGAACCCGGCCGATAGCTCCTACCCGAGCAGCGACGACGGCCAGCCGGACGAGGGCAGCGGGTGTGACGACCTTCTTCGACTGCTGCCGCGCTGCCACGAGCCAGAGCAGGCGCAACGCCTCCGCCGGATCTCCTTCGATGTCGAGGTCACCGGTCACGTAGGCGCGCGCGAGACCGAGTTCTCCCGGACTACCAAGCAGCCTGCGCAACGCTCGGGGCGAGCGGAGTACAACCGTCGGCGCGTCCGTCGGTCCGACTCGGCTGGCGTCCCAGGCCCGCAATCCGATCGGCATGTCGTCGCCCAGAATTCGTTCGAGCAAACCGGCGAGCAAAGCCGCTACGTCACCCGAGGGGTGTTCAGCGTCACCGCAACTGATCGGAAAGGTGGTCACCGGTTTCATGTTCTGTTATTCGAAATCTGGGGCGTCCGCGGATTGGCTCGGCGCGCCGCCGACCGCGCCGTCCGACTCGAGCTCGGCAAAAAGCCGCGGACTACCTTCGAGCCCGGCATTGCTGCGGCAGGTCGATTGCCCCAAGGAGCCGGAGTGGTTCAGGTGGCAAAGCGGCGCTCGACAGTCGAGCAGCAGGTCGCCGACTTACTGCTGATCGCCAAGAACTCCCTCGGCCTTAGTGTCGCCTTCTTGACCCGGATGGACGGCACCACACAGTTCATCGAAGTGGTCGAGTCGTCGGTGCCGTTCCTTTTCAAACAAGGAGCCACCCAAAAGCAGGAAACCACGTTGTGTCAGGCGATCTGGGACAAGAAACTGCCACCGGTGATCCCCGACCTGCGATCATTTCCCGAGGCGATGAAGCTGCCCGCGGCCCGCCTTCCCAGAATTCGCAGCTACGTTTCGGTTCCCGTCGTGTTGAGTGACGGGACGACGTACGGAACCTTCTGCGCGGCGGGCCTTACGTCCGACCAGGGACTCACCAAGCGTGATCAGGCTCTCATGGACGTGCTCGCGCACGCGGCGTCCGTCGTCATCGAACCCGCGGTTCGACAACACGCGCGTGACTGCGAAATCGAGGCACGGCTGAACCCGATTCTCACCGCGGGCGGGCCGACGGTAGTCGTGCAACCGATCGTTGAACTTGCGACCGGACGCCGAGTCGGGGTCGAGGCGCTGAGCCGCTTTCCGGCGGAATGGCAACGACCGCCGGACGCGTGCTTCGCCGAAGCGCACAGCATCGGCGTAGGCCATCGTCTCGAAATGCTTGCGCTGCGGCGCGCCGCCGATCACCTGGACCGAATCTCCGGCTACGTCGCACTGAATGTCTCATCCGACACGTTGCTCACTCCCGAATGCTCGACGCTGCTTGGCGAAATCGGGCCAAATCTCGACCGCATACTGCTCGAACTGTCCGAACACGATCCCGTCGACGACTACGACGTTTTGCGTGAGGTGCTCGCCCCGCTTCGTGCGCGCGGTATGCGGCTGGCGATCGATGATGTGGGTGCGGGCTTTTCGTCGCTGCGCCACATTGTTCTCACTGCGCCCGACGTGATCAAACTCGACCGCACCATCATTGCCGGCGTGAGCGCCGATCCAGTTCTGGCCACACTCGTGCGCTCGCTCGTGGAGTTCGCCCACGGCTGCGGTGCCCGCGTCGTCGCCGAGGGCGTCGAGACATCCGCGGACGCCGAAGCGCTTTGCGCGCTCGGCGTCGACTACGGCCAAGGCTGGCATTTTGGTCGGCCGGGCTCACCGAACGATCTGATAGACGCAGGCGTCGAGAGCCACGGCTCGAGCCTGGAGCACGCCTCGGCATAAAGGCCGCTGCGCGGGACCGCGATATTCACTGTCCCGGTCGCTCAAGCAACAGCTGGTGAACGTTGAGGTAGCCGGTCGCGAACCCGGCCTCGCAATACGCCAAGTAAAACCGCCACATGCGGATGAACTGCTGATCGAAACCGAGCGCTAGTACCTCGCGACTCCGCTCGCGGAACCGTTCCAGCCATGTGTGCAGCGTGCGAGCGTAGTCGGTGCCGTGTTCGGCACGAGCCGTCACGCGCAGTCCGGTATGGGCTGCGAGGACGTCGTCAATCGCCCGTAGCGAAGGAATGATCCCGCCGGGAAACACGTATTTGTGGATCCAGGTGTAGGTGCCGCGAGTGGCGAGTAGACGCTCGTGGTCGATGGTAATGACCTGCAACCCGACCCGACCGCCGCGGCGCAGAAGTCGGTCTACAGCAGCGAAAAAGTCGGCCCAGTATTTGGAGCCGACTGCCTCAAGCATTTCGACGCTGAGGATCGCATCGTAACGGCCCACCGCCTCCCGGTAATCGCGCAGTTGGACGTCGACTCGATCAGCCACCCCCGCGCACAGCGCCCGCTGCCGGGCCAGGTGCTGTTGCTCTTCCGACAGCGTCAGCGTCGTCACCGTCGCGCCACGTTGCGCGGCTCGAACGGCGAGCGCGCCCCACCCGGTGCCGATCTCCAGCAGCCGGGTGCCAGCACCGACGTTCGCGGCGTCGAGAAGTCGGTCGATCTTGCGTTTTTGTGCATCGGCCAAACTGTCTGCGTCGGCCCACACGGCGCTCGAGTACGTCATCGTCTCGTCGAGGAATAGCGCGAACAACTCGTTCGACAGGTCGTAGTGTCGCGCGACGTTCGATCGCGAACCCGCCAGGTCGTTTTCGTCGGACGCCGGTTGACGTGCGTCGTACCAACGCCGGGCGCGTTGCAGCGGCTTCGGTACGAGTGAGGCCATCTGCCGGGCGAAGGGCACGAGTGCCGCCGCCAGGTCGTCGGCGTCCCAATCACCGACCATGTACCCTTCCCCGAAACCGATCAGCCCGTCGACACCGATGCGCCGAAAGAAGTCGTCGGGCCGGTGAATACGCATGGTCGGCGAATCCGCCGCGACGTCACCGGCGATGTGGCCGCCGGGAAGCTCAAGCCGCACACCCAACCGCGCAGCCGCACGAGAAAAGATCGCGCGGCCGATCGCAGCGCGAACGATCGCTCGCGGCGCAGGCGAAACGTCGTCCCATGGCCCTCGAATCACGATTGCTGCTGCCTCAGACGTCTGAATCTCGGCCGCTGTCATCAGTGCGCCTTTCCCATCACCTGACTGATCTCCTCCGCTAACGTTCGCGCTCAGGGCGCGGAGCGGATGTGTCACCCGTAGTCCGTGCACCGCCACGGCGTAGTCGACGGGATTTATATCCACTGTCGAGTGAACCGATGCGCGGGTGCCATTTCGAACCCCTGTCATAGGCCCGGTATCCGAAGGCCGGGACGCACCAGAGATGGGGATGCTCATGAAGCGCAAAACCGCACTCGCCGTTCTGCCGATCGCCGCTGTTGCGTTGGCCGCCGTGCCGGCATCCACGGCGTTCGCGCAAGGCAGTTCATCGGGATCGTCAGCCGTTCCCGCACGTGCAACACATTCACGGGCTGGCGATGGGAACCTGCCCGACGATGGCCGCCGACAGCAGCGGTGATGGCGTCATCAGCACAGGGGAGGCGCAGCCCGACTACGGCGCGATTCAGACCACGCGGTCCGTCAGCGGTGACACGAGCCCGGCATCGGGGACGGACGTCAAGATCGCCCCGAGTGGCGCGTCGTATGACTACTCGCGGACGATCACGTTGGACGCCAACACGGGCGGCGCTGCGTTCGTCGCTCGCCGTCGCTGTTCTGCACACGGCGGCGCACTTTGATCCGATGAGGATCGTCGCTCGCGGCCGCTATCGCCTGGCATTTCCGGCGGTCACGGTCGCGAGAACCGGCGCAAGGCTTTGTCAACGCCGTCAAGGATTCGAAGCATTGGAGCAAACTCATGCCTGCTACCGCTCGCAACGGCCTGGTCCGCTGGGTAGCGCTGATCGCGATCGAGCTGCTGATCGGCATCCACGTCGCGCTCACGCCGATGCACCTGGACGAGAAGTTCTACGTCGGCGTTCTCTTTACTATCGGCAATGCGGCCTTCTTCGTGGCGATGCTTTTCCTGATAAGCGTGCGTCTTCGATTAATCGGCTGGCTGCTAGGGGCGGCGACGTGCGTCGTCGAGTTCGGCGGGTTCATCGCCAGTCGCACGGTCGGCCTGCCCGAAGGCTACAAGGAGACGTGGGCCTCGGCCCCTGAAGACCTACTCGGTCTGATCTCGTTGGTCGCCGAAGTTGTCTTTGTCGCCGCCGCGGCATACGCGCTGCGCAATGCGGCGACGAAAAGGTTCGCGACGGTCTCTGGAGAAGGCACCGAGCGTCGCGGCGTCGCAGCGTGACCGCTGGTTGCGGCAGCTACTGCCAGTTGAGGTGGCTGACCTCGCCGCCGTGGATCGCAACGGTAGTAGCGACTTTGCCGTCGGGGTCGAATACGCGGTATTCGCCAGAGCGCAGGGCTGGAAACACAGCTGCATATTGTGGTCGCCCCTGACCCCGTCGTTCCCGGACGGCTACGTGTGTTCTGCGATCAGACGCGACCGGGCTCACTTCGATCTCATACGCCGCTAAGGCTGGCCCGGTCATGATGACCAACGCACCGATGTCGCCGCCGATGTCGAGAACCACGCTGCCTTCGGTGGTCGGTCCCAACTGGTGCTGTTCGCTCATGCGTTACGCCTCCAGGCGTCGGATGGTCGACGTGTCACCGCCGCGGTCGCCGTGGGAGAACGGCAAGATCGCGGTGGATGGGCGGATCCGCGCCGCACGATGGGTCGACCGATGGCCCCCCATCGTGCGTCCATAGAAATCCATCGTGCGGCGCGAAGACCTGTTCTTGGGGCAGTTATGCGAGGACGGGATGTGGCGTTTGCAAGTCCGGGGCTGGATCGTCGTTGCCAGGGTTGTAATAGCCGCCGTGCGGTGTGCCGAGGTAGGGGAAGGTCGGCAAGTAGTGCTCCGTGTTGCGCGCCGTCATATCGGTGTTGCTCGACGTCAGACCTTGGGTGATCGCACCGGCGGCCGCGTCGGGTGTGAAGCTCTTGTCGACCAGCGCGTAGGTCACCCCAGCGATAGCCCGGAGTTCGATCGTTGTGACGTCGTCGAAGACCCTTCGGCCGTTGGGGTAGCCGGCCGGATCCATGCCGAGCAGGCCGAGATTGCTCGGGTCGTTCAGCGTCGGCGGAATCGCCATGTTCAGGCGAATCATGTCGGCGCGGGTCTTGCCCGTGTAGTTCTGGAAGCCCGGCACAACGCCGGCCGGTAGCCCGGTCAGCAAGATGGCCAACAGGTCGGCTCGGGATTTGCCGGAGGCGTTGAGTGCGGCGAGATTGGGGAACACGCCCGGGTAGAGGCCCGGCAGCAGCATCGCCAACTCTGGATGTTCGACGTATTTCGCGAACTGGTGATCGTCACTGGGTGATTGCGCGTTGTAGTAGTCCTTCTTCGTGATCGGGATTAGCACCTCATTGAACAAGGGGTTGCCGAGCCTTGAGATCTGCACGAACGCGCCGCTGTTTTCGATGGTGCCGTCGCCGTTCTGGTCGTACATCCGTACCCGTTGCCGGCTCGCAGTGGCGTAGACGCCGATGACAGAGTTACTCGACATCGGGTCGGTGGGGCGTTTGCCGTTGGCGGTGAGGTCGCTCATCGGCACCTGAAGTGCGATCGAGTGGATGTTCTTCGCCTTCAGCCCGTTGATGCCGGGTGACGCCGGCATCTGCGAACCGACGTGCAGGTTTTGGAACGGACGCAGGTCGCCGAGGTCGAAGATCGCACCGATGTCGACGTAGAAGCCTTCGGCGCGCTGCCCGGTATAGAGCATCCGGCCGTCGCCGAGATCGTGGATCGCCTGAGCGGCGAGCGCTGCGTAGTCCGGGGTCGACAGCGGTCCGATGTTGCACGGTGGGCACGCCAGGTTGGCACCGAGCATGCTTCGCTTCGCGCCGCGGTCGTGGTCGTTGCCTTGCCCCCACATGACCTTCGACACGGATGCGAACTGCCGGCGGTTCCAGTTCTTGCTGTCTATCGAGGTGATCGGCCCCACGTTGTACAAGAAGGTGTCAGGGATCTCGTAGACGGTGTTGAACCGGAACTGGTAACTGACGTTGGGTCGGCCGTCGCCGTCGTTGTCGACGTGGATCTCGTACAGCACGTCGTCGGCGAACTCATAGAAGTTCGGTCCGCCCGCGGGGTCTTCGAACGGATTAAAGTTAGCGATCAGCGTCACGGTGGTCGGAGCATCAGGGCTGACGAAGGCATAGACATCGGTATTGTCGGCGACGGGATCGTTCGATATCGCCGGAGCTTCTTTGTGAGACGACACAGCGTTGCTTCCTCTCGCGGTGATCGAAGTAGTCGAGAAGTCGTGCAGTACTCAGTCCTGCTGCGCGGCGCGGGCCAAGCGGGTCGCGAGCTCGACGTCGCGGAATGTGGTTTCCCGTTCGCCAACGAAGAGGGCGATCTCGCCTTTGTTCGGGTCACGGACGTAGGCCATGAGCGAGTTGCCAGCCACCGGTGCCTCGGCAGCGGCGGGAGCCGCCAGATGCTGTGTCGGTGGGCCGTCGCTCGTCAAGATGCGTGGGGACGCGACCGCGACGCCAGCGACTGCTGCACCAAGCGACGCGGTTTTTAGAAAATCTCGCCGGGATTGTTCGACCATGACATGTCCTCTCGCAAAGGGATCGTTCATCGAAACACGGAGAAAAATCGCGCGGTGCGCGTTGGAAGCCTGGTGCATCGCGCGAAAGCGGTCTGCACCCGCTGATGACGGCTGGTGGCGAAGTAGCAAATGAGATCTGGTAAGGCATAAGCCAATCGTCAGATGCGCCGGCCTCGGGAGCCTCCGGCGCGACGCGGCGGCGGGCCTCGCCAGCGAGCACGACGCCTGGAATCACTTGCGAACGCGGCCATTAGCTCCCAGCTTCTGATGCGAAGCCCGGCCGAGAATCCCAGCGAGTAGAGGGCTGCTCCTGCTCGGCAAGCGCAGTCTGCGCCTTAACGGCGCACGGCACAATCCGCTGATCGCTAATAGCTGTAAATGTGGCGGGCACGATAGCGCTGCCTTACCGGATCACCCAAAGATCACGCGCTCGAAACCACCTCGTTCGCGCGGCACCGGCCGTGCCGTCGCCTTTCCGGCACGTGGCTCGCTATCGATCGATCGCCAAGCAGTGGCAGAGACAGCCACTGCTGTGCGGCGGCGGTGGGCTACGCGAAGCGTCCCCACAGTGCGCCCATGATTCAGGGCGCCGAGCAAAGTCTCGCGACTTTTCGGCGGCGATTGAGCGAACCGATTCGCCACGCCGCCGCGAACACTCACCTGGGATGGTTTCGAACATACGGCGCCGTCGCCTGTATTGCCATGTTCAAGTCGTGCAGATCGGAGCGATTGATAGTGATAGATATGCGCGAAGCGCGGCGCGCTGCAGAAAAAGTCGCGCGCGCACGAGTCTCCGAGCGGGTGAAACTAATTGGCGAACTCGGTGTGCTCGTAAAACGCCGTGAACAGGCGGCGACGGCGGTGATCACCGTTCAGGCGCGCGCGGATGCAATGGTCGAAGCGGCTCGAATCGCCGGCCAGAAACTTGTCGACGCCGCCGAGCAGCACCGAATAGCGGTCGACGAATCGTACGAAAGGGCCTACCGGGCAGCACTTTCCGCAGGCTGGGCCGCCGAAGAACTAGGCGGCATCGGTTTGCCGAGTGTGCCACCGGCCACCAACTCGAGGTAGCCCGCGCGGGAAGATCGCCGGCGCACCCTCCCCGCCGTCGGGCGAACCATTGGAGCGGGCTGGAGCGAATAGACGACATGAAGGTATCGATGAAAGTCCTGACATTGATCGTGGTCTTAGCCGCAGCTACTTCGGCTTGTAGTTCGTCGACTCGCTCAGCCGCTGCCCCCTCGGCAACGTCGACCGCGGCGAGCGGCAGCGCGGCGCCGAAGCCGGGAACGTCGATGACGTCACCGACGCCAACGGGGGCGGCGGCGCCGTCCGGCACCGCAGCGAACGCGGCTTCCGGCGTCATCGTGATCAAGAACTTCGCGTATATGGTCCCAGCCAGCGTCGCGCCCAGCGCGACGGTGACCGTAAAAAACGAAGATGCCATCGTGCACACGGTGACCGCAGACGGTGGCGAGTTCGACGACCAGGCGACCGCGAGTAGCTCGACGACGTTCACCGCTCCGGCAAAACCAGGCAGCTATCCGTTCCATTGCAAATATCACGGCAACATGCACGGTGTGCTGGTAGTCAAATGACGCACGGCATCCATGCCGTGACCGCCCCCGCGTCGATCGCTAATGCAACGTGGCGGTTGGTGACCGCGGGCGCTCTCGCGGTCGACGCTTGGGTTCATCTCACACTTGCCGACACCTACGCCCACGCGGCCGCGGGCGGCATCGGAGAGGGAAACCTGTTCCGGATCGAGGCTGCGGTCGCGTTGCTGGTGGCCGTCGTCGTCCTTGCACGAGGAGATCGGATCGCCTACGCCGCCGCATTCTTGGTCGCCGCTAGTGCGTTGGGAGCCGTTCTGCTGTACCGCTATGTCGACGTGCCGGCGTTCGGGCCGATTCCATCGATGTACGAGCCGGTCTGGTTCACCAAGAAGACGATTAGTGCAGTCGCAGAAGGCATCGGAGCGATGTTCGCCGTCGGTGGCTGGCTCGCAATCGTTTGCGGCCTTCGGCGGCGCTAGCGGCGCGCTTTTGTTCGAGCGTTGAGCAACACCAAAAGGGGTGGCCCGCTGTGTTGGGCCACCCCTTTTTGCGATAGCGAGCGTGAGTTTAGCTCGTGGTGCCGTCAACCGTGGCGACGATTTGGTCGACGACCGAATCGCTGACCGCCTTGTTGTCACCGTAGACGTTGACCTGCGGCGTCTGGGCCATGTAGCTGGCGAGTTGACTCGTCGTCGAATCCGGCAGTGTTCCGGTGCCGGCGACGAGCAGCAGCGGTCCACCGCGCATCGCCATGTCAGGCGTCGCGCTCAATGCATCCGGGAAGTTTGTCCCGATCGCGATCCCGACGCTGTGCGTCGTCGGGAAGAACTTCGCGGCCACCTTCATCGACGTCTGGTACCGGTCGGTGCCCGCGTAACACGTTGCGGAGGTATCGGCCGCGCAAGCCAAACCACCGACCGCGTACACCGTGTGGGCGCTGCCGGCCAAGTACGCCGCCGTGGCACCACCCAGCGTGCCACCGGTCGTCAGCAGAATCGCACCCTGCTGCTGGGCCGCAGCGGGCCCGGCCGTCAAGGCATCGGGGAAGTTCTGGCCCGTTGCCAGGAAGGTCGTTGCAGGGCTACCTAACGCCTTGGCGACGGCGACCGCCGTTCCGTAGCGGTCGGGTCCGGCAAGCCGTGTGATGTTTGGGTAGCCCGCCGCCGTCAACTGGTTCACGACGTTCTGCGAAACAGCAGAGGTTTCACCGAGAACGTAGACGGTGTCTGACTTCGCAGAAAGTACCCGGCCTATTTCTGTCAGGGACGCAGACGACAGCGAGGCGGTCGGCGTCAGCAACACCGGTCCGTTCTTCGCAGCCGCCAGCGGACCGCCGACCATCGCGTCCGGGTAGAGGTCGTCGCGCGCGAGCACCACCGATGTGGCCGAACCCGCAGGGAATGCGTCTTGTGACGCGGCGACTGCTGTTGCGAGGCGGTCCGCTCCGGCAACCCGGTTCGGGACCACACCCGGCAGCGTCTGGAACCACAGCGAGATGTTCGTCGGCACCGCGCCGAGAACGGCCTTGTTTCCTGCGGACACCAGCGATTGATACGTGGTGTACGGGTTCGCTGCTGAGTTGATCTGGTTGTAGGTCGCCGGATCGGTCACTGGTAACAAGGTCACCGGCCACCACTCGGGCTGATTATTGTTACGTGTTAGCACAATGTGGTTGTGGGTGTTCAGCGGAACGTCGGTCAGCGAGCTGGCCGGCGCACCGAGCGCGGACGCAAGCCGTGACAGGTCGACGGCGTACGGGTGGTCGATGCAGTATCCCGGAGTCGGGCAGTGCATGTTGGCGGCCGAAAAGCCGATCGGCGTGATGATGTAAAGCGGATCCGTCTGGCTGACGCTCGTCGTCCCCGGCGGCAAGTTCGCCGCTGCCGCGCCCGCTTCGCATCCGTTCGCCGATGAAGCCGAAACGGCCTTGTCGCAGAAGAAGTTTTCGCTATACAAGAACTGCACGGTGTTGTTCGAACCGCTCGCCGTCCCGTTGGTGCCGTTCAGGAAACCGGGTGTCACGCCGACCTGCCCACACGCGTCGCTCGGCGAAGTGCCGACCTTTGTCGTGCTGTCGGCCGTGCAGGTTGCCGTCAACGGGTTGTGCGTGACACCTGGCGTTGCTGACGGGCCGTTCGCGCCGTTGTACTGCGCCTGATTCATCGTCGCAGGAGCAGTAGTCGTGCTGGTTCCGGCGAGGACCTGGAAGTACAAGAACACGTTGGTCGGGACGCCGGCCGACGGTACACCGCTGTTGGAGTCGGCCGCCAATGCCGTGAGCTGGCCGGCGTCAGTCGTGGCGATGACCGAGTCGAAACCAGCCTGGCTCGTCACCGGTACCACAACCACATTCCACCACTCGGGCAGGTTGTTGTTGCGGTCGTAAATGACATGGCTGTGCATGTTGAGCGGCGCGTTGTTGAGCTGGCTGGCCGACGTGATGCCGAGCTTTTGCGCGACACCCAGAGCCTGCAAGGTTGGGAACAGCGCCGACGTGTCGACGGTCGTCGGGTGGTCAATGCAGTTTCCGGACACTGGGCACTGCAGGCCCTCGCTGGGCGTGAAGCCGAGCGGCACCGGGATATACAAGGGGTCTTGCGACGTCGCGTCGGGCGGCAGTTTGGTGTACGTCGTCCCGGCTTCGCAGCCGGTCGTGGCGTTGCTGGCGACGGAATTGTCGCAGAAGAAGTTGGCGGTGTAGAGGAAATTCACGTCGTGGTTGCCGAAGTATCCGTGGGTAAGGCCGACGTTCTGACACGGTGCGAGTTGCGTATCGGTTGGCGTCGACACGCCACCGGGTGTCGTGCAGTCGTACTGCAATGGATCCTGAGGTGCGCCGCCATCGGTTGGCGCTGGACCGGAGCCAGCCGTCGCGTCGTAGGTATTCGACGTGACGTTGCCTTGGTATGACGTCTGCGCCAGCGCGAGCCCGGGCAGCGCAGCTACCATTCCTACGACAACAACGGGTACCGCGAGTATCACCGCTCGCGCCTTTCGCAGACCACGTCGGCCCGTCCTACTACCTGCCATGAGTCAACTTCCCCTCTACATCGCTTGTTGCTGGTGGTTTCCCCGCGTGACAGTTCGCTGTCCGCCGGGTACCTGTCCAATTGCGAATCGACCCATGCGCAAGACGTACATGTCGATTTGAAGTCGATTTGTTGGCGCCGCGATATGGGCACCTGGCGGACCTATCCCGAGGCCTATCTGCGGTTCTCGCCGACGATCTTTACCGACTGAAAACGCGTTTCCGCGCTGACTTCCCTGTCTATGCCGCGCGCCGTCGCGGATATTCGTCGCGACTACTTGCACCTATCCGCAGATTTACGGCGGCAACAATCGCGTCGCGGCGCCAGATTGTGACAAGCCGCCCGATGCTGTTCGCGCTATACCGCGCGACGGTTCGTTCCAATACCTCTTCGCGTCGCCTTTTCAGCTGCGTGACGGACTTCGCGCACATTAAAATGGGACTCATCGGTTCGCTGAAAGAAGCGGCGTCCGGCCCCGCCTTGATCGTTCGCACGCTCCGGCGCTGCGCGCACCGCAACATCGATGGGCGCCGGTGGGCTGACCTCGCCGGTGGCCGCACGACCATGCGCTTCCCGGAAGGCCCGGCCGAACATCGCATCGAGTCCAGCTTCGGCGATGTTCAGTTTGGCTGGTTCGCCGCCCACGCTCTGCGACGAGGCGCGACGGGACGCCCGCTCGCAACATCACAGTCCTGGACACGCGGCTGCGCAGCAGGATCGGGGGTATGCCAGCGGCGCTGGGAATCTCAGTACGACAGGCAGCGGAAGGGTGTGCCCGAGATGGTATTCGCCGCGGAGAACCTCCGAGACTGGCGAGGTCATGCAGTGATCGACAACGCTGGGGCGAAGATCGGGGTCCTGGAGTCGGTGTACGTCGACACAGTCACCGATGAACCGGTGTTCGCGACTGTGAAACTGCGCGGGTTCGCCTCACGCCCGCGGCTAGTGTTCGTACCGCTATTGGGGGCCACCGTCGCACCGCAACACGTCCGGGTGATGGCCGAGAAGGACGAAGCGAAAGCGGCCCCGTCTATCGCGATCGACGGCGAGCTTCCGGTAGAAGACGAACCCGCCGTCTTCGCCCACTACAAACTGCCGTACGACGTGGGTCCACAGGGCGCCCGTCGACTAGGCCGTCGGTGACGTCACGAGGGAGCCGCCACGTCGCTGGCCGCTCTTGACCGCGAGGTCGGCAAGCCCGATCCGTATTGCTGCTTTGCGCGTCGCAGTGACCCGTCCGATGCGACCGATCAGCCAGAACGCCGACGCCGTCCGGTCTTCCGGAGTCGACCGCCCTCAGGACGACCGCGGCATTTCGGCGTCCGCCTACAGTTTCGACGTCCATCTGCAGGGGGAGTGGCGCTAGATCCGAACGCCGGGAGGACGCGATGGGTTGCGAACAGGACGGCGAGATCTTGTCCGCCCCGAGGCCGGTCGACTCGGTACGGCCGGAGTTGATCCGTGCGGCGTAGGGAACGCCGCGCATCTATTAGCTCGGGAGGGTGTCGATGTTGCATTTCACTAAGCGTGCGCGGTTCTCGGTGGCAGCAATCGCGGTCACCGGTGCGGCGGTAGCCGGCTCAGGCGGCGTCGCGTTCGCGAGCGGCCACGCTGAGAACCACGTCAAGCTCGACCACGCGTATGTCATCTGGCTCGAGAATCACTCTGAGCACGGCGTGATCGGTGATCCGAACGCGCCGAACATCACCGCGCTCGCGAACGCGTACGGGCAAGCGACGAGCTACTTCGGCGTCACGCACCCGAGTGAGCCGAACTACGTGGCGATGATCAGCGGCTCCAACTGGTGGACGAACAACGACAGTCCGGCGAACCGGTTCGACCACACGAACATCGTCGATACTCTCGAAGCCGCCGGCATGAGTTGGGCGGGGTACATGGAAGCGATGCCGTCGACGGGCTTCCTCGGTGACTCGTGGCCGTCCGACAGCAACGCGCTCTACGCCTCCAAGCACAACCCGTTCGTGCTATTCAACGACATCCGAAACAACCCGTCACGGCTTGAGCACGTGAAGCCGTACACCGACTTGGCAACCGACCTCAATACTGAGCGTGCACCCGCATTCGTGTTCATCACGCCCGACCAATGCAACGACATGCACGGCGGCGTCAACACGGCGGTGCCCGGGCATCCCGAAACACCCTGCCCGTTCGGTTCAACCAACGACGACCCTAACGATGCTGCTCTCAAGCAAAAGGCTGATGCGTTCGTGCAGAAGACAGTAACCACCATCATGAGCAGCAAGGCATGGACCCGTCACTCAGCGATCTTCGTCATCTCCGACGAAGGCGACTTCACTGGCAACCCGACCACCGGTGGCTGGGATTCACCCGCAGGCTGCTGCGAGTCCCCCGTTTTGCCGGCCGGCGACCCCGACATCAGCCCGAGTTGGCCCGGCGGGCTGTACGGCGGCGGTCTCGTTCCCGCGATCGTCATCAACGGCGGTAAAGCGCAGCACATCGTCGACGACACTCCATACAAC
>JBOGEK010000010.1:0-5119 GCA_050743645.1 Acidothermaceae bacterium | reverse complement strand
GCGTGGACGACGTACTCGTGGAAGTAGTGAGGTGACATGACGGTGCCGCGAGCGCCGAGCAGCAAACGGACGAGCGGAGCCGTCAGACGGCTTCGCTCGTTCGTCGGTGCGTTGATCGTGCTCGCGTGTGGCGGAGTCGCACTTTTCTGGACCCAGACGACGGTCATCGCGACGTTCCATCTTCCGTGGCCACTGCTTGCGATGTTGTTCTACCTTGCCGAAACCTGCCTGGTACATCTGCATTTTCGGCGCGGGGCTCACTCGTTCTCGATGAGCGAAGTGCCGCTCGTGCTCGGGTTGTTCTTTGCCACACCGCGTGAATTACTTCTCGCGCAATTCCTCGGCTGCGCACTGGCTCTCGCGGTCCAACGCCGTCAGACGCCGCTGAAGGCCGCCTTCAACCTGGCGAACTTCGCGGTGACCACGTCGGTCGCCGTCCTGCTATTGCGTCTCGTCGTTCCGACCGGCAGTCACTTCGACTTCCGGTCTTGGGTCGGCGCAGCGCTCGCGACAATGGTGTATGCCGCACTCGGCAGCGCGAGCGTCGGCTTTGCGATCTGGCTCTCAGAACACCGCGCCGAACCGGGACGGCTCGCGTATGCATTCTTGATGTTGCTCGGATCGTCGCTGACGAACCTCAGCATCGGATTGGTCGCCGCGACAGTTATCGACTACCGGCCGAGCGCCGCATGGTTGCTCACGATCCCCGCAGCGACTGTGTTCTTGGCATATCGCGCCTACATTCGGGAGCGCGAGAAGCACGAGATCCTCGAGTTCCTTTACACGGCAACCCGAATTCTGACCCAGAACCCAGATCTCGAGCGGGCGATCGTCGCACTTCTCGAACAAGCCAAGGGCATGTTCCGCGCCGAGAAGGCTGAAGCGGTGATCGCGCCTCCTGACGGAGCGCCGCTGTTGCGCATTCGGCTCGATGCCGCCGGCGAACCGACCGAGATGGAAACCGTTACCGACCCCGCGATCCTCGCGATGTGGGAGCAGGTCGCCGCCCAAACCGGGCCGATCACGATCGGCAACGACCGGCCGGGTCGACGCACGGCGCTGCGGTTGGGCCGAGAGGGCACTGGTGAGACCGGATCGGGCGCGGAATACCTTGCAGCACAAGGGTTACACAATGCAATGCTGGCACCACTACGCGGTGAAACGCGCGCGATCGGCATGCTCATGCTCGGCGATCGCCAAGGCGAATCATCGGCATTCCAGGCTCAAGACGTGCGGCTGTTCGACGCGCTCGCCAACCATGTCAGTGTGGCGCTGGAGAACGGCCGCCTCGAGCAATCGCTCAGTCAACTGCGTGAGCTGGAGCAAAAGCTCACGCAACTCGCGTTTCATGACGCGTTGACGGGGTTGGCAAACCGGTCGCTGTTCGCCGAGCGCGTGGTCGAGGCGCTGTCGGTTGCGAAAGCCGCAGATCGCGTTTGTGCCGTGCTTTTCATCGACCTCGATGATTTCAAGACGGTCAACGACACGCTCGGCCACGACGCTGGTGACGAACTGCTTCGGGCCGTTGCCGAACGCATCACCGGTTGCTTGCGCCCCACCGACCAAGCTGCACGCCTGGGTGGCGACGAGTTCGCCGTCATCATCGAAGACGCGTTGATCGGACACGCCGCCGAGCGAATCGCCGCGCGCATCACCGACGCGTTGCGCCTTCCCGTGCGCGTCAACGGCTGCGATCTCTACACCCGGGCCAGCATCGGCATTGCCACTAGCCAAGACGTGCACTCGGCGGACGAGATGCTGCGTAACGCCGACCTCGCGATGTACATGGCAAAATCCGACGGCAAGGGTCGCTACCGCTGGTTCAGGGCAAGCATGAGGGCGGACGTCGTCCAGCGCCATCAATTGAAGTCAGACCTCGAACGCGCTGTCGACCAAGGCGAATTTCAGGTTCACTATCAACCGATCGTCGATCTGCACAGTGGCCGCCCGATTGCCGCCGAAGCGTTGGTGCGCTGGGCACATCCTGAACGCGGACTCATCTTCCCCACGTCGTTCATCCCGGCGGCCGAGCAGTCGGGGATCATCAACGAGATCGGTCGCTTCGTCTTGCAGGACGCGTGCATGCGAGTCGCCGAATGGCAGCAGCTTGCGCCGAGCTCAGGTCGGCCGTTCGCCGTTACCGTGAATCTCTCACCTGCCCAGTTCGCCCAACCCGACCTGGTCGAACAAGTAGAAGATGCGGTTGATCGGGCTGGCATCGATCCGGCGAGCTTGGTGCTCGAAATCACCGAAGGCCTGATGCTCCAAGGCTCGGAGCGCGTCTTACGGACACTCGAACGACTGAGTGGCTACGGCGTGCGGATGGCGATGGACGACTTCGGCACGGGATATGCCTCGCTCGCCTCGTTGCGTGAGCTGCCGATGGACATCATCAAGATTGCGAAAACGTTCACAGATGACATCAGTGGCAACGAAGAGAAGTCGCCGTTCATCCGAGCCATGATCGAGCTCGGCGAGGCACTGGGACTCGTCACGTTGGCCGAAGGAATCGAGACCGCGCAGCAGGCCCGCGAACTCGAACGGCTCGGCTGCCAACTGGGTCAGGGCTATCACTTCGCGCGACCTGTTCCGGCGTCCGGCATCGACATCTTGCTGAGCCGTTACGCCGAAGAGCACAGCAAGCTCGCGAAGGTCATCGCTTTCCCCGCGTAAGCACTTTGTTTCTCGATCGCATCGGCAATCGCCAGCGCTAAGCCTCGATCGCATCGGCGATCGACAGCGCGATCCCGTCGAGGATGTCGTGCTCGCTCACCAGCACATCTGCAAAATCGAGCGCCGACATTATGGTGTCGAGCACCAACGCGCCCGCACCAATCACATCGGCGCGACCAGGATGCATCACCCCCAACGCAGCACGCTCGCTGCGTGACATCACCAACAATTGCTCGGTGATCTCGTGCACCTGGTGTGCAGCAATTCGTGAGTGATGGATGCGGTCGGCATCGTATTCGTCGAGCTTGAGCGCCAACGCAGCAACGGTCGTCACCGATCCAGCCAGTCCTACAAGGGTTTTTGCCTTCGCCATCGGCACCGATTGCGCTGCGAGTTCGATGGCCGCGACGACGTCGGCGCGCGCTGCCTCGATCTGCACCCCCGTCGCGGGGTCGGACGACAGGTGACGCTCCGCAAGGCGCACGCACCCGACATCGACCGAGCGGGCAGCCTCGACATCTCGCGCTCCGAGCACGAACTCGGTCGAGCCACCGCCGATGTCGACCACCAAGTAAGGCGCAGAAACAGCCTGCACGGCAACGAGTTCTCGGGTTGCACCGGCGAACGACAACGCCGCTTCATGGTCGCCGGTAATCACCTCGACGCCGACACCGAGAATCGACCGAACTCCCGCAAAGAATTCTTCGCGGTTAGTGGCATCTCGTGACGCACTCGTCGCCACGAACCGCACCCGTGCGGCGCCGAGGTGGGCCATCTGCGACGCATATTCATGACACACGGCGAAGGTGCGCGCCAGGGCGTCGTCGGCGAATCGACGAGTCTTGTCGACCCCCTGGCCGAGACGCACGATGCGCGTGTCGCGGGCGAGATCGTCGATCGTGCCGTCGACCGGATCGATATCGGCGACCAATAACCGCAGCGAATTCGTGCCGCAGTCGAGCGCAGCCACCCGGTTCAAACGTTCTCCTCGGAAGAATCGACATCGCTGACATCGCCGACACTGACACACTGACCGCGGGCTGCCCACTCAGGCAACATGGCGAGCGCTTCATCACCCAGCGGATTCACCCCAGGGCCAACCGCGAGACTATGCGCAACAAGCACGTGCAGGCACTTCACCCGGTCCGGCATCCCCCCTACGCCGGGCGAACCAACCAATGGCTCGATCAAGTCGCGCCGGGCGAGGTAGTCGTGGTGCGCAGATGCATACGCCGAGCGCAGCTCGGGATCGTGGTCCAGCCTTGCCGTCATCTCGCGCATGACACCGGCGGCTTCGAGCGAACCGATCGCGGCGGCAGCTCGCGGGCAGGTGAGGTAGTACAGCGTCGGAAACGGCGTGCCATCAGGCAATCGCGGTGCGGTTTCGACAACGTCGGGCAGCCCGCAGCTGCAACGATGCGCGACGCCGCGTACGCCGCGCGGGGTTCGCCCGAGTTGCGCTGCAATAGCGGCAAGATCGTGCGGGCTCGCTACCTCGCTCACGTGCCGGATTTGGACGACGCTGACGCGGACGGCGACGGCGCTGCTGATGGCGCGGGCGCCGCTGATGGCGCCGGTGTCGGATGCGGCGTTGCCGCGGCTCCTTGCACCGACGACCACAGCTGCGCGTACCACGGCTCGTCAGGTGCGGCAGCTCCACCCGCTGTCGCCGACGCGCTGGACATCGGGCTCAACGTCACGTAAGGAACCTGACCCGGAAGCACGTAATGCAGGCGGTCGCGGGCCTGCGCGGCGACGTAGGCCGGATCGTTCCACCGCTTGTCCGTCGCCTGCAGGTCTTTGAGCTGCTGGGTGCTCGACGCGACGTCCTGTCGCACCGATGCAACCTGCGAGCGTTGGCTGATCAGCTCGCGCAGCGGCCCGGCTAGCGCGATCGCCAACGCGGCCAGCACGACCGCAAGCACGGCGGCCCGGCCGGTGAACGACGTCTTGCGTTTGCCGCCGCCGGACGCCGCCGCTCGCGAGGTCGCTCCCGCTCGCGGAGACGTCGCCGCTCGTGGCGTCGCAGCCTTCGGCGCTGCGGAACGGCCGGTGTTGCGTTGCAGACGGGGAAACTTCACGAAGTGAAGGGTCTCACTGACCGCCAGTGAAACGTGGGAACGACGAGGCCCCGGCGTAGCGCGCGGCGTCGTCGAGCTCCTCTTCGATGCGCAGCAACTGGTTGTACTTCGCCACTCGCTCGGCTCGCGCCGGTGCGCCGGTCTTGATCTGGCCGGCGTTCGTCGCGACCGCGACGTCGGCGATCGTGGTGTCTTCGGTCTCGCCGCTGCGGTGGCTGGTCATCGTGCGGTAACCCGCGCGGTGCGCCATGTCGACCGCGTCGAGCGTCTCGGTGAGCGTGCCGATCTGGTTCAGCTTGACCAGCAAGGCGTTGGCGCTGCCCTCGGCGATGCCGCGGGCGATGCGCTCCGGGTTGGTGACGAAC
>JBOGEK010000009.1:0-2037 GCA_050743645.1 Acidothermaceae bacterium | reverse complement strand
ATGCGGTGGCAGGGGCAGCGGCTGCCGGGCACCTCGACGTCCCGCTGCTGCTGACCGAAAACAGCCAGCTCTCTGCAGCGACGAAGGCGGAAATAATTCGCCTCAAGCCCGCGAAGGTGGCCTTGCTCGGCAGTACAGCCACGCTCGACGACGCGATCGAGAACCAGGTATCCGCTCTCGGGCCGACCGTCGTTCGCTGGCAGGGCACCGATCGGTACGGCACTGCGGCCGCCGTGTCGCGGGCCACCTATGCGAACGGCGCCACCAACGTTTATCTGGCGACCGGCAAGGCGTTCCCCGACGCGCTCTCCGGTGCTGCATTGGCCGCTGTCGCGGGTGGTCCGCTGTTGCTGACCGATCCGAATTCGTTGTCACCCGCCACGGCGACGGAGTTGTCGCGGTTGCACCCGTCGGCGATCGTCGTCCTCGGTAGCACCAGCGCAGTGAGCGATAACGTCGCGAAAGCGGCCGTGGCAGCCGCGGGTGGCGCTCAGCAATCGCGGCTCGAGGGCCCGGATCGCTACCAGACCGCTGACGCCGTCGCGTCCGTACTTGTGCAGGTGCACGGCGGCTCTTCGGCGTCCAATGGAATTCTCGTTGCCACCGGCCAGAATTTCGCCGATGCGCTCGCGGGCGCGGCCTGGGCCGGAGCCACCGACCGTCCGTTGCTGCTCGTGCCCGGCAGTTACGTGACGGCACCCACCTGGCAGACCATCCAGACCCTGAAGGCTGGATCCGCGGTCGTGCTCGGTGGTCCGCCCTCTGTGTCTGACGCCGTGTTCGGCGGCCTCCAGTCGGGCAACCCGCCGACCGCGCCCCCCGCTCCGGCGCCAGGCGCCGCCATCGGATCAACCGACTGGCCGACGTACCACCACGACTCGCAGCGAACCGGTGCCACCACGGGCACGCCCGCATTCAGCGCCTTCCACGCCGCGTGGAAAGCCGCACTCGACGGCGCCGTTTACGGGCAGCCGATCGTCGTCGGTTCGACGGTCGTCGCAGCCACCGAAGGCGGCTCGCTATACGGCCTTTCGCTGGCGACCGGCGCGGTGTTGTGGCGCACCCATATCGCCGACCCGATCGCGCAATCGGCGCTGCCGTGCGGTGACATCGACCCGCTCGGCATTACCGGCACACCCGCCTACGACGCGTCCACCGGGTTGGTGTTGGCGGTCGGTGAAACGGCCGGTGGGCATCACACTTTGGCCGGCGTCCGACTCGACACCGGGGCGCTGGCGTTCAGCCGCACGCTCGACCCGTTGTCGGGCGCGACGATCGCCTCCCAGCAGCGCGGCGCGATTTTGATCGCGAACTCGCGGGTGTACGTCGCCTATGGCGGGCTCGCCGGGGACTGCGGGCAATACATCGGGCAGGTCGTGTCGGTCGCGTCGAACGGCACCGGAACGCCGATCGGCTATGCGGTTCCGACCCCGCGCGAGGGTGGCATCTGGGCGCCCGCCGGCCCGGTTGCCGACACCGACGGAACGATTCTGGTCGCGGTGGGCAACGGTGGTTCGAACACGACATATGACGGCTCAGACTCCGTCACCCGGTTGTCGCCGACGCTCAGCCGCCTCGACTTCTTCGCGCCGAGCACCTGGGCGGCCGACAACAACGCCGACCTCGATTTGGGCTCAATGAGCCCGGTGCTGGTAGGGGGTCACGTGCTGATCGCGGGCAAGCGCGGCACGGGTTATCTGCTGTCGCCGACGCACTTCGGCGGAGTAGGCGGCCAGTTGCAGCAGGCCACTGTGTGCAAGCCGTTCGGCGGAGCGGCCGTCAACGGCAGTGTGGCCTACCTGCCCTGCACCGATGGCATCAGAGCGGTCACCGTCGCTGGTAACGCGATGAGCGTGGCGTGGCACGCGGCATCGAACCTGAAAGGCCCACCGGTTTATGCGGCAGGCACGATTTACACCACTGACGGCGGGGGCTCGGTCGTCGCGCTCGACGCCGCGACCGGCGCCACCCGAGCAAGCATCAGTGTCGGCTCGCTACCGCACTTCGCATCGCCGAGCCTGTCGGGCAAGTTGGTGT
>JBOGEK010000008.1:0-4211 GCA_050743645.1 Acidothermaceae bacterium | reverse complement strand
CCAGGCATCGGCGATCTATATAACTACGACATCGATCTCGACGGTGCACTGGAAAGCCTGCGCCGTAAGGAAATTTTGATCGTCGACAACGACCCTCGCTCGCCCGAGCGCGGTCAGTACCGCTTCGTGCAAGCCCTGCTACGCGCAAGCGCGTATGACACCCTGTCGCGTCGCGACCGGCATTCCCGCCATCTGGCGGCGGCGCAACACCTGGCCGGGCTCCCCGATGCCGACACGATCGCCGGCCTGGTGGCAGCGCACTATCTCGATGCGCTCGCCGCGGTGCCAGAAGCGCCTGATGCGGCGCAGCTGCGTGAACGTGCTGCCGGGTTGCTCGAGCAGGCTGCCGTGCACGCAGCAGGCGTGGGCGCTCCGCGTGACGCCCTCGCGCACTACGGGCAGCTGCTCGACCTCGGGTTGCCTGACGAGACAGTCGTGCGTGTCGCGTTGCTTGCGTCGACCCTCGCGGTCGAGGCAGCCGACAATCTGGAGCACAGCCTCTCGTGGGTCGACTGGGGGCTTGCGGCCGCGCGCCGGATCGGCGACGAAGAAGCCGTACTGCAGCTCAACTTGAACCAAGCGCGCTTGCTGGCAAACAAGGGTGCGATTACTGAGGCAATGCAGATTATGCGTGGCGTGTACGCGGCCGCACTCGACCGGCCGGACCGCGTTGGGTTGCTGGCGGGTGCGGCCCGTCTTCTCGCCGTCGGTGCACAGACCACGGGCGAGCACGAGTTTGCGCAACGCGTCGTGATGGGCGCGCTGCCGATGATCGAGCGCTATGGCAGCGACGCCCATTTCGGCACGCTGATCGACGGGCTGGCCGCGTGGGCGAGTGGCGCCGGTTATCGCCGGTTCTCCATGGTGATCGGCCAGGGGGCTCGCCTCCGCACCGAGGGCCGCGAGTCCGATGCGATCGTGCGCGAGCTCAACAGCGTTGCGCTGCTCGTCAACGACGATCCCGCGACTGCAATCACTCAAGCTACGTCGGCGCTCCAGCGCGCCGAGGAGCTTGGTCTGGTTGCGTCGCGAATCGTTGCCATCGCACATCTGGTGAATGCCGCCTTTACCGCCGGCCGCTGGCAGCAGGGCATCGAGCTGTTGGAGCGACACGTCGGCGAGGGTCGCACCGACCGGCTGGCATGGGAGGCCTACATCGCGGGCGGCTCGGCATTACTCGCGTACGGCCGGGCGGATCAGTCAGTCCGGCTCCCGGCGCTCGGTACCTACGATGAGTCGGGCGACGCTCTCGTTCAGGGCTGGACCCTGATGAACGATGCTGTCACGACCTATCTCGGTAGCGACCGGACGGGCGGTGCCTCCGTCGCGGCCGACGCCGTCATGGCCATGATTACTCTCGGAAAGACGAGCGAAGACATTCCGCCGGTATACGGGCTCGCGGTCGACATGCTGCTCGACGCCGATGACCGCGCTCGCCTTGAGCAATTGACCGCATCCCTCGAAGAAGTGCCGCTTGGTCAGCGTTTTCGCTACCTGCACGGCCAGCTATTGCGGGCTCGAGCCCACCTATCGACTGACCCAGCGCAAACCGTGCAGGGCCTGCGGGCAGCGATCGAGGTCTTCACCGCGATGGGTGCCGCGTATCCCGCAGCTCGCACGCGGGTCGAGTTGGCGGCACGATTGGCGGACGACGGAGACGTGCGCGCGGCGACCGACCTGCTCGCGAATGCACGACCACTACTGGAAAAGCTCGGTGCGGTAGTGCCGTTGGCGGTCGCGGATCGGGTAGCGGCGGCACTCACGCCAGTCGCTTCAACCTGACGTCAGCCGAAGCACCCGCCTGCGAGGTTGAGGTGGGTGACCTCACCGCCGACGATTCCCAGCGCCTCGCCGCCGGCGGATGCGGGGAGCCGGTCGAAGCCGTTTTCCCATATCTCGAGCACGCGTCCAGACGACGGATCAAGGCACGCCGCCCACGCATCCCCACCAGCCTGGACCCAGACGTTGTTCATGCCGGCGACGACCTCGGCTCCCGGACCGACCTGGTCGTTGAACGCGGTGGTGCCGATCGGCTGCAGGCTGGCTGCATCGAAGTGGACGACCCGCGGCGAATCGCCGCTGCCGTACCCGGCGAGCCAGACGTCGTCGTAAACCACCGCGATTGATTCCTTGCCAACGGCCGCGGTACCCCCCTTCTCGATCTTCAGCGTTGAGGCGTCGACGCTCTCTACTCTGGTACCGGCGAACGATGCCGCGTCGCTGCTGACGCCGACCAGGATCCGGTTGCGGGCTGGGTCGGCGGCGACGCCGTACGCCGAGGCATCGACACCTGGGATCAGCGTCGGCTTCGTGGATCCGGCCGTTAGCCGATGCAGGCCCGACTTGCCGTCGACGCTGCCGGTGAACCAGAGTTCGTCGGCCAAGGCCGTCGCCTGAAAGATCTGGGCGGCGCCGAGCTGGATCACACCGAGGGGTGCGAGTGTTCGCGCGTCGTACTCGCGAATCTCGCCGCTGTCGGCTGAGTAAGCCCATACCGTGTTGCTGCCCACAACCATGCCGCTAGACAGGCCCGACGGGCCAGGCTCGATGCCTTTCACGTCATACTTGCCGTCGCTCTCGTTGGCTGTCGGTGCCAGCAGCACGACCTGGGTCGGATTCGTCGTCAGCACGTAGATCGCCCCGCTCGGCGCAATCGTCACTGCTGTCGCCTGCTCCCACGTCGTCCCGTACGAGACCTTCGCGCCGAGCGTGCCAAGCGCCGGGCTCGTCGCGGGCGTGAGGTGCGTCGCGCTGGCCGGCGCAGGGCGATGGCCTCCGCGCTGCACGCCGACCACTGAGCCGGCGGTCGCGATAGCTACCACGGCCAGACTCGCTGCAATCGCCGCTGACTGGCGACGCCTGCGCTTGCAGGCCCTCACGCGAACGGTCTCGTACATTCGCGGACCAGGTTCGATCCGGCGTTGCGGATCGGAGAGCGTCTCGCGAAGCAGTTCTTCGACGTCCGTCATGAGCGGGCTTCTTCCTTCTCGACGATGCGACGCAAGTGCAGTAATCCCTTTGACGCCTGGCTTTTTACGGTTCCGCGGGCACATCCGAGCACGTCAGAGATCTCCGCCTCCGACAGCTCTTCGTAGTAGCGAAGTACGAGGACGGCGCGCTGCCGCGGCGGCAGTTCGGCCAGTGCCTGCCACATCGCATCGCGATCGGCGTGTTCGTCTTCAGGACGCAGTTGTCCGGGCGGCGGCTCTTCGTCGTCCGGTATGAACTGGCGCGGCTGCTCGCGCCACGGTCGGCGGCGCTGGGCGTTGAGGTGAGTGGTGACGATGGCCCGGCGCACGTAGCCCTCGGGGTTGTCCTTGCGACGAACGCGAGACCAGGCCAGTGCGGTCTTCGCCAACGCGGTTTGGACGACGTCTTCAGCGGTGTACCGATCGCCGGTGAGCAGGTGGGCGAACCACAGCAGGGACGCCGACCGCGCCGCGACGAACGCCCTGAAGTCGTCTTCGTCTGCGCGGTTCACGCGGCGATCCTGGGGGTCACGTGGGTCCCTGCTGTCACGGCTATAAAGACACGGTCTCGCGCGAACCGGTTGCCCGCTACCTGTGCCGGCTGAACTCGCGTTGCGTGGAAACTCTCAGCACCCTGGCGCACAAATGTCTCCACTTAATGGTGCCGGCAGCCTGGTTCTCGGCTGGCTTTGGTCCGCAGCGGCGCGTCTGGCAGAATGGCGGGTCGAACACCGGACGACGAGAGCCCTCTACCTCTCGCCGACCGTGTCCCCGGGCCGATCTGCCTCGTCATCCCCACGCGAGACGGCCGCGCTCAACCCAAAAAAGACCTGGAGTACCGAGTCTCGTGGCAGTCAAGATCAAGCTCATGCGCCTGGGCAAGATGCGCGCCCCGTACTACCGCATCGTCGTCGCCGACTCGCGCACCAAGCGCGACGGTCGGGCGATCGAGGAGATCGGCAAGTACCACCCGAAGGAGGATCCGTCCTTCATCGAGGTGCAGGGCGAGCGCGCCGCTTACTGGCTCAGCGTCGGCGCCCAGCCGACCGAGGCGGTCACCGCGATCCTCAAGGTCACCGGTGACTGGCAGAAGTTCAAGGGCCTGCCCGCTCCGCCGCCGATGAAGGTCGCCGCGCCGAAGGCGGACAAGAAGGTCGCCTTCGAGGCCGCCGCCAAGGAGGGTGCTGGCGAGCCCACCACCGAGGCGATCACGCCGAAGAAGAAGGCCGTGAAGAAGGTCAC
>JBOGEK010000007.1:0-3432 GCA_050743645.1 Acidothermaceae bacterium | reverse complement strand
GTGCCGGCGACGGTCGCAACGATGATTGCGACGATGCCCCAATGGGCCGCGTTGGCGCCGAGCGGAAACAGCCAGCCACGAAACGCGCCGATGGCGAGCACGACGACGAAGTACTCCGGTACGAGGGTGAACACCAGCCGAAGGAGCGTTTTCACAAAGCGCGCGGGCGCTTCGCGTAGCGCGAAGTCGTCGTCCGATACGTCGGCGTTCCTGGTGCCGGCGGGCTCGCGATTGGTGAACCTGGCGAGCAACGGAACGACGGCGAAGACCAATAGGCCACCGATGACGATCCGGGTCGCTACCCACTGCCACGGCGCGACGAGCGCGAGAAAGACGAGGACGGCGGGGTTGAGCACCGGGTTGCCGATCCAGTACCCGAGCACCGAGCTCGTCGGCACACCACGGCGACGCAGGGTCGCAGCGATCGGCGCCGAGCAGCAGGTGCACATCATGCAAGGAACGGCAAGAAGTCCGGCGACAGCGGTGCCCGCGAACGTACTGCGTCCGCTCAGCAACGAGACGATCCGATGCCGCGGAACCAGCGCCTCGACCGCTGCCGCGATCACCAACGCCGCAGCCAGCGCCATCCACACGGCCTCGCCGTAGCTGCGGGCGAACGACCAAGCGCCGTGCCAGCTCGGGGACGCCGATGCGGTGCCCGCAGAGTCGAGGATCGAGTGGCCCGCCCATGAGCGGGTGGTGAAGAGGTGGGCGACCTTGTGGCTGTAGGGGTCCCACTTCGCCCACAGCAACCCGCATGCCGCGATCACCGCGAACCCGATCGCGGCGGCGATCACCTGTCGCGGTGGCGCAGGCATGGTGGCTCGGGCAGGCGGATGACTCAGGCGCGGCTGGTCAACACTCATCGACTGCCCTTCGGTGGTGCTGGAACGTATCGGTCACGGAGCCCCGTGCCGCGCGGGTTCCCCGATTGCGTTGCGGTCAAACGGCGGCCAGCCGTCAGGCGGCTTCTGGACTCATGGTGAATGCACCCAGTCGTGGCGGAGGCGGACGGGAATCGAACCCGCCAGACCCAGGTCCTGGGCCTCTACGGTTTTGAAGACCGCGCCGGTCACCAGGCCGGAAACGCCTCCGCGCTCAGGCTAACGGAGCAATGATCTCGCTGACGCTGCGCCACGGATCGCGCGCGTTGTCGTCGTCCAGGGTTGGCTTCGGCGATCGCGGGAAGTGGCGGATCATGACCGTGACCGACACAGGCTCGGCGCTCGGTCGGCCTGCTGCGGGTAGCGTTCCTCCAGTGCGGCTGACCCAATACGCGCACGGCGGGGGCTGCGCCTGCAAGATCCCGCCCGGCGAACTTGATCTGCTCGTGAGCTCGCTGCGCCACGGCAGCGGCCCACTTGACGCTGCGGGCGAGTTGCTCGTCGGCGTTGAAACCGGCGACGACGCCGCTGTGGTTTCAATCGGCGAGCATCACGCCGTCGTCCTCACGACTGATTTCTTCACGCCCGTAGTCGACGACGCGTACGACTGGGGTCGCATTGCCGCCGCGAACGCGCTTTCCGATATTTACGCAATGGGTGGTCGGCCACTTGTCGCCGTCAACCTGCTCGGCTGGCCGCGCGACGTGTTACCGATGGAGTTGGCGAGCGTGGTGCTCCAGGGTGGGCTCGACGTCGCTCATGCCGCTGGCTGCCATCTCGCTGGCGGCCACAGCATCGACGATCCGGAGCCCAAGTACGGGCTGGCGGTGACCGGGTTGGTCGACCCGGCGCGGATGCTGCGCAACGACGCGGCGGCCGCGGGTGTGCCCATCTCGCTGACCAAGCCGCTCGGTGTCGGCGTGCTGAACACCAGGCACAAGGCGACCGGTGAGGTCTTCGCTCAGGCGATCGACGTGATGACGACGCTGAACCGCGATGCTGCAGCGGCGGCGATCGCGGCGGGGGCACGGGCCGCCACCGACGTGACCGGCTTCGGGCTGCTCGGGCATCTGCTGAAGATGGCGCGCGCGAGCGGTGTGACCGCGGTCGTCGATTCTTCGGCGGTGCCATACATCGAGGGCGCCCGCGAGGCGCTGCGCGACGGATTCGTCAGCGGCGGCACCCGGCGCAACCTCGACTGGGTAAGGCCGCACACCGATCTGTCAGCAATCAGTGAGGACGACGCGCTGCTGCTCGCCGACGCGCAAACGAGCGGCGGACTGATCGTGGCCGGCGAAGTGCCTGGGGCTGTAGTGATCGGGGAGTTCGTAGCATGTCGTGACACGACACTCGTTGTGGCTTGAACGGGACCCACGTCCGTGCCGCTCATTGACGAGGCGACGTCAAGGTGAAAGGAAGAGACGCGACAGCGTTTACCGTACCGGCCCGCGGACACGACAACCCCAAAGAGGAGGACCCCGATGCCCACACGCGAGCAGGTTCGAAGTCTGCTCGAGTCCGGGCTGTCCTATGACGAGATCGGACGTCGTCTCGGTGTCAACGCGGGGCTCGCTTACATGATCGCCACGGGAATTCCGGCCGACGGCAGCGACTCGTTGACCGAACAGGAGCGGGCGCGGCCCGGGTTTCTCGCCGCGAGCCAGCACCTCGCCAACCCGATGCCGCCGGCAAATCCGACGAAGAAGCAGCATGTGCTCACGTGGGTCAAGCAGCGCGCTCAAAGCGATCCCCAGATGGTGGCCGCCTTCACCGGCCGCGACCCCAGCCCGGCGAGTCCGGCCGAGGACGACGATCACGACCTGATCGCGCTGATCACGCGTGACCACAACAAGGTCAACAAACTCGTCAAGCAGTTGTCGGCGATTCCGGGCCACAAAAAGGGCGGCACCAGCGAGCAGATCCAGCGGCGTCAAAAGATCGTCGATCTGATCGCGGTAGCGCTGTCACGACACGAACCGGCCGAGGAGCGGTGCTTGTGGCCCACCGTGCGAAAGTCCGTCACGGGCGGCAAGAAGCTCGCTGATCAGGGCAAGGCTCAGGAAACCAAGGCCAGTCAGACGCTCACCGCGCTGGTGAAAGCCGACCCCGACACTGATGCGTTCGATGAGCTCGTCGAGACGCTCGGCCTGCAGTTGCGGCAGCATGTCTCGTTCGAAGAAAAGGTGCTTCTCGCACTCAAAGCCGCGACGACGGACGACGAACGCGCCGCACTGGGTCTGGAGTTCAGTAACGCCGAGAACTCGGCCGACAACTCGGCCGAGGCGAGCAAGCCGTCCGAGGCGGAACACGAGGCGCAAGCAGGGCAAGAGGGGCAAGAGGGGAGCGCGACATGAGTGTCCGGACCTGGATCGACAGTTGGCCGGTGCTGCGCCAAGCGGTGCAAGGCGATCCGCTCGGCCGGTCCGACACCGCGATGAGCGCGAAGACCAAGTCGCTGCGGCCCCGAACCGCTGACGCCGACAAGGTCGTGAAGTCGGTGTGCCCGTACTGCGCCGTCGGGTGCGGCCAAAACGTCTACGTGAAGGAC
>JBOGEK010000006.1:0-4291 GCA_050743645.1 Acidothermaceae bacterium | reverse complement strand
GTGCAGGCCCTTGCTCACGTGAATCGACGCGTGCAGGATGCCCGTGAAGAGCAGGAGCAAGAACCCGATCGCGGCGACAGCGGCCGCAAACCGCTGCCCTCGCAGGGTTTCTACGAGACTGTCTTTGGTGTCGACACCGATCAGCATCAAGACGAAGAGGAACAACATCATGACCGCGCCGGTGTAGACGATCACCTGAACGAACGCAAGGAATTGTGCTGACTGCGCGGCATAGAAAACCGCCAGGATCAACATGACGCCGCCGAGCATCAAGGCACCGTGCACCGTGTTGCGGGAGAACACCATGCCGAGCGCAGCAAGCACCGCGAGCGGCGCGAGTATCCAAAAGATCGCGGTCTCGGGGCCACCGCCCTGCATCCCGCTCGACGCGAGAATCGCCATGGGCATCAGTCGCTCACCTCGTCTGCCGGCTTAACGTCGTCAGCCGTTGCAACGTCGTCGGGGCTCGTGACCTTCGCGCCTTCGGCTCTGTCTTGGACGTCGCTATGCGCTTGCTGCTGACGCACGATTCGCTGGGTGTCAGCCGCTTCGACGTCGCCGCTGATCACGTGCGCGGCCGGAGTGCCACGGTAGTAGTCCTTCGTGTCGCCAAGGCGCATCGGGTGCGGTGGCAGCTCCATGCCGGGCGCGAGCGGCGCGAGCAACTGCTCCTTGGTGTAAATGAGGTCGGCGCGATTGTCGTCGGCGAGCTCGTATTCGTTGCTCATCGTGAGCGCGCGCGTGGGGCACGCCTCGATACACAACCCGCAAAGAATGCAGCGCAGGTAGTTGATCTGGTAGACGCGCCCGTAGCGCTCACCGGGTGAGAAGCGCTCGTCGTCGGTGTTGTCGGACCCTTCGACATAGATCGCATCTGCCGGGCAGGCCCACGCGCACAGCTCGCAGCCAATGCACTTTTCGAGGCCGTCGGGGTGCCGGTTGAGCACGTGCCGGCCGTGAAAGCGCGGCATGGTGGGCTTCTTCTTGTCTGGGTAGAGCTCGGTGTTGACCGGCTTGAACATCGTGCCGAACGTGACACCGAAACCCTTCAGCGGCCCCGGAAGAAAACTAGTCACTGGTGGCCCCATTCGTGGATTCGCCGCCGCGGTCTTCGATCGTGTCGGCAGCACTGTCGGGAGCCGTTGTAGGCGGCAGTGAGCCGCTCACCTCGTGAGTAGTGGACGCCGAAACCCCTGCGCCAACACCAACCGGCTGCCGCGGCGGCAACTGCTGGCCGGGCATCGGAGGAATCGGGAAGCCGCCAGCGAACGGATCGAACGGCAAGCTTGCGGCTTCTTCGGCTTCGATATCGAGCAACTCTTGCCGGTGATTCTGGCGCGCGTCCCAAATGAACGAAATCACGACGAGCACGGCCAGAATCGCGCCGCAGGCAATGAAAAGATCCTTACGGCTGCCGAGCCGGATCGCTGCTTCGAGCAGGATCCAGATCAGATTGACCGGGATCAGCACCTTCCAGCCGAACTTCATGAACTGGTCGTAGCGGAACCGCGGAAGCGTTCCGCGAAGCCAGATGAAGACGAAGAGCACGATGCCGACCTTGATGACGAACCACAACAACGGCCACCACCCGGTGTTGGCGTCGTGCCACAACGAGATCGGCCAAGGCGCCCGCCAACCACCGAGGAACAGTGTGGTCATCAGCGCGGACACGACGGTCATGTTGATGTATTCGGCGAGGAAGAACAGCGCGAACTTCAACGAGGTGTACTCGGTGTGGAAACCACCGACGAGTTCGGTTTCGCCTTCGGGCAGGTCGAAAGGCGCCCGGTTGGTTTCGCCGACCATCGCGATCGCGTAGATCAGGAACGACGGTAGCGCGACCAGAATGGTCCATTTGCCGTGCTGAGCGTCGACGATGCCCGACGTCGAAAGTGTTCCGGTGTAAAGGAAAACACCGACGAATGACAGGCCCATCGCCACTTCGTAGCTGACCATCTGGGCCGCCGACCGTACACCGCCGAGCAACGGATACGTCGAGCCGCTGGACCAGCCCGCGAGCACGATGCCGTAGATGCCCATCGAGCTCATCGCAAGGATGAACAGCACGGCGACCGGCAGGTCAGTGAGCTGGAGGTTGGTGTGCCGGCCAGCGATCGAAACGGTCGGGCCGAACGGGATCACGGCGATCGCCATGAAGGCAGGGATTGCCGAAATGATCGGCGCGATGATGAAGACGGCCTTGTCGGCCGCGGTCGGGATGATGTCTTCTTTCAGCGCGAGCTTGATGCCGTCGGCCAAGCTCTGCAACAAACCGAAAGGTCCGACCCGGTTCGGGCCGATGCGCTGCTGCATGCGCGCGACGACGCGTCGCTCAAGCCAGATCATCATCAGCGTGGTGACGACCAAGAACGCGAAGCACACGACGGCCTTGATGATGATGAGCCACCAGAGGTCACGGCTCACTTGCGGCGAGAACGCCGCGGCGACCACGTGCGGAGCCGACGTCGCTGACAGCACCTGCGCGCCGATCACGCGGCACCTCCCTGTTGCCGGCCAGCAGTCTTTTCGAGTCGGACGACGGCACCCGGCGCGACGCCTAACGTGGCGTGCACGTGGCTACCGGCCGAACGAGTCGGCACCCACACCACGCCGTCGACCATCGCGGTGACGTACACCGGCACGGTGATCGAGCCGCGATCGGTGCTCACGGTCACAGCGTCGCCGTCGCCCAAGCCGAGCTGGGCCGCTGTCGAAGGTGACAGATGCGCCCGCACCGGCTTCGCGGTGGCCGCGAGGTAGGGCGTGTTGTCTTGCAGGCTTCCGGCGTCGAGCAACTCGTGCCAGCTCGCGAGCACCGCCTCGCCGTTACGCGGCGTTGCTGCACTCGAAGGCTTCAGTCGCTCGAGTGCAACGCTGCCGCTGTAGCCAGTCGAAAATGCCTGCAGCTCGGCGCGTGCAGTGCGCAGGTCGGGCAACCCCAGGTGGGTGTCGAGCGCGTCGGCAAGCGCATTCAACACGGCGAAGTCGGACAGCATCGTGGTGTCTTTCATCGACGCGGCGAACGTTCTCGATCGGCCTTCCCAGTCGAGGTACGTGCCGGCCTTCTCGGCCGCGGCTGCCACCGGGAACACGACGTCGGCATAGTCGGTGACCGCGCTGCGTCGAAGCTCGAAACTCACCACGAAAGGCACTGCCGAAAGTGCCGCCCGTGCAGCTGCCGGGTCGGGCAAGTCGTCGGGATCGACGCCCGCGACGACTAATGCACCGAGTTGCCCGGCACTGGCTGCGGCGATGATGCCGCTGGTGTCGCGCCCCGCGACCTGCGGAATCGTGGTGGCCCAACGAAGCGCGACCGGCGCAACAGCATCGGGGTCGTCGACCGGACGCCCACCCGGCAACAGGTTGGGTACCGCACCCGCCTCGAGGGCGCCGCGTTCGCCGGCGCGGCGTGGGATCCAAGCCAGTTTTGCGCCAGTGGACTCGGCGAGCGCCGCCGCTGCCGACAGGCCGCCGACCACGCCGGCCAGCCGCTCGCCGACGACGATGACGGCCCCCGGCCGCGACAAGGCTTCGGCGGCGTCGGCGAAAGCCGCGACATGACGGTCGGCATCGATACCTGCCGGCGCCGAACGGGTGTCGCGATTCTTCAGTGCTAGCAGTGCTGCTGCCTCACCGCCGGGCGCGGTGGCCAGCAGTCGGCCACGCATCTTGGTTAGCCCGTGGGTCGCGATTGGCGCGATCGAAAAGACCTGGGTGCGTTTCTTGGCGGCCGCTTTGCGGAGCCGCAAGAACACGATCGGCGACTCGTCTTCTGGCTCGAAGCCGACGAGCACGACCGCTGGGGCCGCTTCGAGGTCGGCGTAGGTGACGTCGAGTAACCGACCTGCGACGTGCGCACCGAGAAAGCCGAGTTCTTCGGCCGAGTGCACCCGAGCCCGAAAGTCAACGTCGTTGGTGCCGAGCGCGACGCGGGCGAATTTCGCGTAGGCGTAAGCATCTTCGGTAGTTAGCCGGCCGCCGACCAGCACACCGGCGTTGCCGTGCGCACCAGCAAGCCCGGCTGCCGCGACTCGCAGCGCCTCTGGCCACGACGCCGGAACAAGCTCGCCGTTCTCGCGAACCAGCGGAGTGTCGAGCCGGTCGGCCGCGGTGGCGTAGTTGTATGCCCAGCGACCCTTGTCGCAATTCCACTCTTCGTTGACGTTGGCGTCGACTCCGGCCAACCGCCGAAGCATCTTTCCGCGCCGGTGGTCGTTGCGCTGCTGGCAGCCCGACGCGCAGTGCTCGCAGATGCTCGGCGACGAAACGAGGTCGAACGGCCGCGAACGGA
>JBOGEK010000005.1:0-4873 GCA_050743645.1 Acidothermaceae bacterium | reverse complement strand
GACCGGGCAGGTGTTCAACCCCTCAGCCACCGAATTCACCGTGATGAACGGTGACGCCAGCGGCGTCGCAAAGTTCATTTTCGCTTCAGAGGCGGGCTGGATCACCGGCTGGAATCCGAACGTGCCGGCCGCCGGATCGACGATGGCGCAACCTGCCGCACACGTCCCTGACGCGGTATTCAAGGGGCTCGCGCTCGCCAGTGCGAACGGCGCTGACTACCTCTACGCAGCCGATTTCCACAACAACAAGATTCAAGTCTTCGACACCAGTTTTGCCTTGCAGAACTGGAAGGATGCGTTCCGCGATTCGCGGGTCCCGCATGGTTACGCGCCTTTCAACGTTCAGCTGCTGAACGGCAGCCTCTATGTGACGTATGCGAAGCAGGACGCCGGCCGGCATGACGACGTCGCCTGAACAGGCAATGGGTTCGTCGACGTCTACAGCACGACCGGGGTATTGCAGCAGCGGCTGCTGAAGCATGGCGCGCTGAACTCGCCGTGGGGGCTGGCAATTGCCCCGTCGTCCTGGGGTCAACTGGCGGGCATGTTGCTCGTCGGTAACTTCGGCGACGGCCGGGTGCACGCCTACGACCCGATGACCGGCAAAGCACTCGGCGCCATCGTCGACTCGGCGGGCAACGTGATCGTCATCGACGGACTGTGGGGCCTGATGCCTGGCAACGGCGTCGCAGGCACCGCTGACCAGGTGATCTTCTCGGCCGGGCCTGATCACGAAGCCCACGGTCTGGTCGGCACCTTGACCGCAACGGTCGCCGCGGACCACAGCGGCGACTGAGGCAACCTGCGCCGCGCCCGACCGCGGCGCTGGTAGACCGAAGCTGCTCACGTACGCGCCGGGTCGGCCGACTAGGGATTCGACTACTTCAGTTGGAGAACCATGTCCGTCGACCCGGCAACCGGTCTGCCAGAACGCCGCCGACTAGGCGACGTTTTGGTCGAGCGCGATCTGATCACCCCGGAGCAACTCGCCGAGGCGCTCGATGCGCAGCGCAAACTCACGGGTAAGAACCGCAAGCGGCTCGGCCAGCTCATCGTTGAGATGGGGTTCCTCACCGAGCGGCAGATCGCCGGCGCGCTCGCCGAGTTGCTGGCCCTCGAACTGATCGACGGCGGCGACCTCGCGGTGCCGATGGAAGTCGCTCGCCTGCTGCCCCGCCAGGTGGCCGAACGCGCCCGGGTGCTCGTGCTCGGCCGCACCACTGAAGGACTTCGGGTGGCGACGGCCGACCCGACCAACGTCGTCGCGCTCGACGACGTGCGTGCTTACACCGGCTCGCATTCGCTGTCGCTTGTCGTCGCGACCGACTCGATGATCCAGGAGCACATCGCCCGGGTTTATTCGATGGCCGAAGACCCGAAGCTGTCGGGCGCGGCGGGCTCCGACGACCCGGACGCCGCCGAGGACGCGATGCTCGCGAAGGCGGCCGACCAGGCGCCGACGGTCAAGCTCGTGAACCAGATCTTGTCGGACGCCGTCCGCATGGGCGCAAGCGACGTCCACATCGAACAGCAGGCGGACGGCGTGTGGATCCGGCACCGCATCGACGGCGTGCTGCGTGACGTCACGCGGGTGCACAAGGGTGCCGCGCCTGCACTCGTCAGCCGGCTGAAGATCGTGTCGGCGCTCGACATCGCCGAACGCCGGCTGCCGCAAGACGGTCGGATGAAAATCGCCGCGAATGGCATGACCGTCGACGCCCGTGTCAGCACCTTGCCCGCCGTGCACGGCGAAAAGGTCGTCATCAGAATGTTGCCGGACGCCGCGAAGGTCACCTCGCTGCACGGCCTCGGCATGGAACCCGCGCAGTTGACCGAGCTGGTGAATGCAGCCACTGCCGCGCAGGGACTCGTGTTGATCACCGGACCTACCGGCTCGGGCAAGACCAACACGCTCTATTCGGTGCTCGCGCACGTATCTGATCGTGAGAAGAACGTCGTCACGCTCGAAGACCCGGTCGAAATACAGCTGCCGGGCATCACCCAGGTGCAGATCAACGAACGCGCCGGTCTCACCTTCGCCCGCGGCCTGCGGTCGATCCTGCGGCAGGACCCGGACGTCGTCCTCGTAGGAGAGGTCCGCGACCCCGAAACCGCAGGCCTTGCCCTGGAGGCGTCGCTCACCGGCCACCTCGTGTTGACCACGTTGCACACCAACAACGCCGCTGCGGCTGTCACGCGGCTCGTCGACACGGGCGCCGAGCCATATCTTGTCGCGTCGTCGCTGGCTCTCGTCGTTGCGCAGCGGTTGGTGCGGGTGCCTTGTGTCGCGTGTGCGCAGCCCTATGAACCGCCCGCCGAATTGCTTGCCCGGTTGGGAATTTCGCAGGCCAATCTCGAAGGCGGGACACCGCGCCGCGGCGTCGGTTGCGTCGACTGCAACGAGTCGGGCTACCGCGGGCGGGTCGGCATTTTCGAGGTCATGCCAGCGACACCGCGCATTCGCGAGACCGTTCTCAAGAACCCCAACGAGGCCGCGATCGCTCAGGAAGCCGCGACGAACGGCTTCATGTCACTGCGCAACGCGGCATTGACGAAGGCGTGGCGTGGCGAGACGACGTTCGAAGAAGTGCTCCGCGTCTCCTAAGCCGCGTCGACCTCGCAGTCGCGGCTGGATCGACTTCGCAGCCGCAGCTAAACCGTCGATTCAGCGGCACCTTCACGGTAGTCACTGGGAGCCACTAGGAGCCGCACACCCAGGTTTTCCCTTACACCACAGCCGAAATCCGCGAGCAGGAACAATGTCGGCTGTGAGAGGCTTCTACGAAGTCGAGCGCGCGTCCTGCGCCGTCCGAGCTTCTTCGAGGAGTGCCCGTGTCAAGACGAGGCTGGCTGTTGTTCGCCGCCATGTCGGTGATCTGGGGCATTCCGTATCTGCTGATCAAGGTTGCTGACGAGCAGCTCACGCCCGCCACGATCGTGTTCGCCCGTACCGGCCTGGCGGCGATTTTCCTGGTGCCGGTGGCGGCGCGTCGCGGCTTGCTCCGGCCTTTGCTGGTCAAGTGGCAGTGGCTGGTCGTCTACACGGTGATCGAGATCGCCGGTCCTTGGCTGCTGCTCACCCACGCCGAGACCCGGCTGTCGAGCTCGCTGTCGGGGCTACTTGTCGCGGCGGTGCCGCTGATCGGCGCGGTGGCGCTGTTGTTCCTGAATGACGGCAAGCACGACGATCGCCTCGACGCCCGCCGGTTGTTCGGGCTGCTGGTCGGGATCGCCGGCGTGGCGGTGCTGGTCGGCGTCGACGTCAGCGGCAGTGACTCGTGGGCGGTCGTCGAGATCGCGATCACCGCGGTCGGTTACGCGACGGGCCCGATCCTGATCGCCCGCAAGCTTGCCGACCTGCCGGTGCTCGGCGTCGTCGCGGGCTCGCTCGGCCTCACGGCGATCGGTTACGCGCCGTTCGCCGCCACCGAGCTGCCGTCGCACGTCAGCGCACGGGTCGCCTGGTCAGTGGTGGGGTTGGCGATGATCTGCACGGCCACCGCGTTCCTGGTGTTCTTCGCGTTGATCGCCGAGGTCGGCCCGGCGCGCGCCACCGTGATCACCTATGTCAACCCGGCGATCGCCTTGCTGCTCGGCGTGTTGTTGCTCAACGAGAAGTTCACCGTCGGCATCGCGGTCGGCTTCCCGCTCATCCTGCTCGGCTGTTTCTTCGCGACCTCACGCAACCGCGCACCGGCGCCCGAGCCCGCTCGTGAGCCCGTCGGGTTAGCCTGACTTCGCGACCGAGCAGCCCGCTCGTCGCGCGGGAGGTGTGTCGCGGGTGTCGCCGGTTGCGCGGGTGTCGCCGGTTGCGCGGATGTCACGGGTGTCGCCGGTTTCCGGGGTGTCGCCGGTTTCGGGGGGGTCGCAGCGGCCGTGGGTCGTCGTCCAACACGTGCCGTTCGAGGGCGCGGCGCTGATCGCGTCGACGCTGGCCGCGCGTGGTGGCTGCATCGACGTCCGCCGGATGTTCTTGTGCGAGCCTTTGCCGGACGACGAAAAGCTTGCCGACATCGCCGGACTCATCGTTATGGGTGGCCCGATGGGCGCGCTCGACGATGCCGAGTTCGCACACTTGACGCGCGAGCGGGCACTGCTCAAGCGATGCGTCGAGCTCGATATCCCTGTGCTGGCCGTCTGTTTGGGTGCGCAACTGCTGGCCGCGGCGCTCGGCGCACGGGTCTACACCGGCGCCGCACCCGAGATCGGCCTCGGCACCGTGTCGTTGACTGCTGCCGGACGCCGAGACGCGGTTTTCGGGCCGATCGGCCACACGCTGCCGGTGTTGCATTGGCACGGCGACACCTTCGACCTGCCTGACGGCGCCGAACTGCTCGCGTCGAGTGATGCGTATCCGCACCAGGCGTACCGGGTCGGATCGGCCTACGCGCTGCAGTTCCATCTCGAACTCGGCACTGAGCAACTTCCTGACATCGAACCGTTGCTGCCTGCCGGTGTGCAGATCGATCGGCGACAGCTCGCGCTGGTCAACCGGGCAGGCGCCGCGCTGTTCGAACGATTCTTCGAGGTAGCCGCATGAGACTGCAGCTATGCCTGCGCCCGATGGTCGGTGTGCTCGCCTTGGCGATGGCGGCGACCGCGTGCTCCGGCCACCACTCGACCACCGCATCGACGCCCTCGACCACCGCATCGACGCCCTCGACAACCGCGGCGTCGACAACCGCGGCCTCCGCACCGACATCGGTCCCAGCGACGGCATCGCCCGATGCGCCTCTGAGTTCCGCAGCTCCACATTCACTTGCGCCGCAGGTTGTTTCGTCTTCACCAGCCGTGCCGACGGCGAAATCGGCTGCGGCCGCACCCACGGCGACGACACGACCCGCACTACCCACCGCCAAGCCAACCCCAGTAC
>JBOGEK010000004.1:0-7131 GCA_050743645.1 Acidothermaceae bacterium | reverse complement strand
GGACCAGGGTGCCGGCCCAGGAGGAGAGGGCCGCTTCCAGCTCCTCGATGGCGGGCAGGTCGAGGTGGTTGGTGGGCTCGTCGAGCACCAGGCAGTTCGTCTGGCGCGCCATCAGCAGCGCGAGCCCGGCGCGGGTGCGCTCTCCCGGTGACAGCGACCCTGACGCTCGCTCGACGTGCCGCGCCTTCAACCCGAACTTCGCGAGCAACGTGCGGGCCTCGTCAGGCAACAAGGCGGACGACGCCCGCAGCACGTCGACCACCGTCGTCTCGCCGGCGAACTCGCGCCGCACCTGGTCGAGCTCACCGACGATCACGCCGGGCCCGACGCTGACGGTTCCGGCGTCGAGCGGGAGCCGGCCGAAAAGTGCCTGAAGCAGCGTGGTTTTCCCGCCGCCGTTCGGGCCGGTGATCGCTACCCGGTCGGCCCATCGCACCTCGATGTCGACCGGGCCGAGCGTGAACGTGCCGCGCCGAACGAGGGCGCCACTCAATCTCGCGACCTGCTCGCCTGATCGCGGCGCGGCCGGAAGTTCGAGCCGCAACTCCCATTCCTTGCGCGGCTCGGCGATCGCCTCGTCGTCCAGTCTTGCGAGCCTTGTCTCGAGCGATCGCACCTTGGCCGCCCCCGATGTCGCCGCCTCGATGCGTGCGCCGCGGACGTTCTTGTCGTTGTCGGGCGCCTTCCGTTTTGCTCGAAGCGCTCCGCGCACCGACTGCTCGCGGGCCGACTGCACGCGGTCGCGCAGCTCGCCGCGCTTCTCGGCGTAGTCGTCGTACTGATCGCGCGCATGCTGGCGGGCGACGGCGCGCTCGTCGAGGTAGGCGTCCCACCCGCCGGAGAACTGCCGGGCGGTGTTGTTATTGGGGTCGAGGTCGAGCACGTCGGTGATCGTGCGCGCCAGGAACTCGCGGTCGTGGCTGACTACCACCAGACCGCCGCGTCGAGACAGCACGAAGTCTTCGAGCCGGGCGAGCCCGTCAAGATCGAGATCGTTCGTCGGTTCGTCGAGCAGCAAGATGTCGTGCCTGCTGAGCAGCACCGCCGCTAGCGCGCCACGAGCGAGTTGGCCGCCCGACAGGCCGGTCGTCTCGACGTCGAGCGCCTCTGCTTCGAGCCCCAGGCCGGTCACCGTCTCGGCCGCGCGGGCCTCGAAGTCGGCGCCACCCAGATCCAACCAGTGCTGCAGCGCGTAGTCGTAGGCCTCGGCAGCGGCGGGCGTTTCGGAACCCAACGCTTCGGCCGCTTGGCCCATGTCGGCCTCGGCGGTCGCGACACCTGTGCGTCGTCCGAGATATGCCAGCAGCGTTTCGCCGGCGCGTCGGTCGGGCTCTTGCGGCAGGAAGCCGACGGTGCCAGTGGCCTTGACCGTGCCGGCGTCTGGCGCGAGATCGCCGGCGAGCACCCGCAACAGGGTCGATTTTCCGGCGCCGTTCGGGCCGACCAGGCCGACCCGCTCACCCGCGGCCACCGTCAGGTCGACTCCGTGCAGCACCTCGGTTGCACCGAACGAGACCAAGACGCCGCGGGCGATAAGAGTCGACACCCGACGATCCTTCCAGCACGGACGCCGGCGCGTGTGGTCGCGGTGAGCTGCTCAGCGGCCGGGCAGCACCTCAGAGGAGCCGTACCCGGGGAACCGCGGAGGCAGCGCGGCAGGAGCCGGTTGCTGTGGGTACCACGGTGGCGCTGCCGGGGCAGGCTCAGGCGCTGGTAACGGCGATGTCGCTCGCGGTGGCGGTGCCTGTGCCTGTGTCGGTGCCTGTGCCTGTGTCGGTGTCGGTGTCTGTGTCGGTTGCGGCGCCTGCATCGGTTGCGGCGCAGTGGTCGCGTAGCTGAAGGCCGGATGCTCGCTGGTCTGGGCCGGCGGCCCGCTGAGACCGGCGTGTCTGGGGCCTACCGGCCCGGACTGTGCACGTCGAAGATCGCGCAGCACCGGCCAATCGGCGAACGCGAACGCGAAGAGCATGACGACATTGACCAGCGGGACGGCGCCTGCGCAGACCCACCAACCCGAATATCCGGCCTTGCGCACGATCGACACCGCGGCAGCAACGGCCAGCGCCGTGAAGCCCGCGTAGATGAGCGCTAGCGTCGCAACGATTCCGCTGCCCATTCGATTCGCCTCCTTCTCGCAAGATCGGCTGATCGGCTGGCCTTCTTCAGCGAAAATCGGCATCGGTCAGTACCGTTGGGCCATGCCGCCCTGGCAGCGCAAGCACTCGGGCCGATCTGCCGCCCGTGAACCCGCCGCGCGTGAACCCGCCGCGCTGGTTGAACCGACGAGCCACGGAGCGCGTAACGAGGGTGTGGCCGAATCCCGGCGCCCGAGTAACGGCACCGCCCAAACCAACGAGAACCAGACGACTGACGAAGAGTTCGTTCGGGCGCTATACGAGCAGCACGCCCGCCCGCTGCTCGGATACGCGCTGCGATTGTGCGGCGGCGACCGGCAACGCGCCGAGGACGTCGTCCAGGAAACGTTGCTGCGGGCGTGGCGGCATCCCGAGGCGCTGGAGCGCACGGTTGACGCCGTCCGGCCATGGCTTTTCACCGTGGCAAGGAACATCGCCGTCGACGCGTATCGGGCTCGCCGGGCTCGTCCGCCCGAAGCGGGGCCGGGCGGCCTCGAACTGATCGCGGTCGACGACGACATCGACCGGGCCTTGGAGGCGTGGCAGGTGACCGATGCGCTGGCGAGCTTGAGCGCCGACCATCGCCGCGTGCTCGTTGAGACGTACTACCGAGGGCGCTCCGTTGCCGAGGCAGCTGCCGCGCTCGGAATCCCACCGGGCACAGTGAAATCTCGTACCTATTACGCGCTGCGTGCGCTGCGTTTGGTCCTGGAAGAAAGAGGAGTGACGGAATCATGATGGCCGGTGGGTGCGCCGATGCGCGGCTGTCCCTCGGTGCATACGTTCTCGGTGCCCTCGACCCCGCTGAGCGTAGCCGGGTCGACGTGCACCTCGCCGAATGTGCCGAGTGCCGCGACGAGCTTGCGTCGTTCGCCGGGCTGCCGGGGCTGCTGGGCCGGGTCAGCATCGCGGAGGTCGAGCTGGTGCCGGAGCCTCCGGCGCCCGAGCTTCTCGACCGGCTGCTGCGGGCCGTCGGCAACGAGCGTCGGCGATCGCGCCGGATGCGCTCGCTCAGCGCAGCAGCCGCCGCGGTCGTCGTGGTCGCCGCCGGCACGGTTGCGGGCGTCGCCATCACGTCGCATCACTCGCCGCAGACGCCGACCCAGACCGCGGCGTCGACCACGTTCACTCACACCGACCCGGTCACTCACATAACCGCGTCGGTGGTCGAGTGGCCGAAGAAGTGGGGCTCCGCGTTGCAGGTCGAGGTCGCAACCGGGCAGATCAATGCCTACGGCGACGGCCATATCGACAAGTGCCAGCTCGTCGCAGTCGGCGCGGACGGCACGAAGGACGTCGCCGCAAGCTGGTCGGCCAGCGGTACGTCGAAGGTCGTCGCCGAGGGCGCCACCTCACTGCAGGCCTCTGCGATCACCGCGTTCGACATCGTCGCCTCGGACGGCTCGACGCTGGTGTCGATCCCGGCGCAAGCGGCGTCGAGCTGAACCGCCCGTCGACTGTTGACCTCGCGGAGTATTCGCGCGATCGGCACGGTTCACTAGTGATGTGCCTGTTGCCGTTTCCGCTGCGATTCTGGTCGGCCTGATCGTCGTCACGACGGCGGTCGGGTTGGTGTGGCGCGCTCGTAACGGCCGCCTTCGCGAGCAGGCCGACGATGCAGCTGCGCTGACGCCGTCCGAGCTGGGTGTTTCGCTTGGAGATCGAGCCACGCTGGTGCAGTTCTCGACCGCTTTCTGCGCACCATGCCGCACCACGCGGGTGGTGCTCGACGAGGTGAGCAAGCTCGTCGAAGGGGTCGCTCACGTCGAGATCGACGCCGAATCGCACCTCGAACTGGTGCGCCGGCTCGACATCATGCGCACGCCGACCGTTCTGGTGCTCGATCCACGCGGACGCATCGTTCAGCGGGCGAGCGGCGCACCGCGCAAGGCCGAGGTGCTGGCCGCGCTCGACGCACTTGCCGCCAGCCTGCCTTCGCGTTGATCAAGCAGTTAGGCGCAACTGTCGTTCCTTGATGTCGCGCCTAGCTGCTTGATCAACGGCTGGCGGCGACGCGCTCAACGGCTGGCGGCGACGCGCTCAGCGGCGCAGCGCCGGGCGCGGGTGAGCGGGCGATTTACACCGAAGTGACAGCGGGTGCTTCTGCTCCGTACCATCGGAGGATGCAGCAGGCAACATTCGGTGAGTTGATGCTCACCAAGAGGCGCGCGGTCGACCTGTGCCGCGTGGCCACCTGCCTGTGTCGAATGTCCTGACCGGGTCGGCCTGATTCCGTAATTGACGCCGACCCTGACGCGATGCCTTCCCTGCTTCGCCCGTCGAGATTGTCAGGAGTTACGTTCATGGTTCGTGCTGCACCGCTCGTAGATCCCCGGGGGCTTCGGTTCGCTGCCGCAGTGACCGCGGTCGTGCTGGCCGCCGTCCTGCTGACCGGCAGTGGCTGGTTGCTCGGCTTCCAGGCTGCCGTCTTCGGTGTCGGGGCGTTCCTGGCACTGCGCTGGTCGCCGTACAGCGTGGTATTTCGCAAGCTGATCGCCCCTCGGCTCGGGCCGCCGGCTCATCGCGAATCGGCGACCCCGCCTCGGTTCGCGCAGGGTCTCGGTTTCGCCTTCGCCACCGTCGGGGTCATCGGTTATGCCAGCGGCGTCGGCTGGCTCGGTTTCATCGCGACCGCTCTTGCGTGGGTCGCGGCCTTTCTCAACGCCGCCTTCGGTTTTTGCCTGGGCTGCGAAACGTATCTGTTGGTCCGTCGAATCTTGCCTATCCGCAGCGTTGCCCGAACAGACAAAGGAGTTACCGCATGAGTCGCGAAGCCGTCCTCGTGGACGCCGACTGGGCCGAGGCGCATCTGTCCGACCCGAATATCGTGCTCGTCGAGGTCGACGAGGACGTTTCTGCCTACGACAAGGGCCACATCAAGGGCGCCGTCAAGCTCGACTGGAAGTCTGACCTGCAAGACCCGGTACGCCGCGACTTCGTCGACAAGGCAGGCTTCGAGAAGCTGCTTTCGTCGCGCGGGATCGGCAACGACGACACGGTCATCTTGTACGGCGGCAACAACAACTGGTTCGCGTCCTACGCCTACTGGTACTTCAAGCTGTACGGCCACGAGAACATCAAGCTGCTCGACGGCGGCCGCAAGAAGTGGGAGCTCGACAGCCGCGAACTCGTCGCAGAGGTTCCGACCCGTGCCGCCACCAGCTACAAGGCGAAGGACGTCGACTCCTCGATCCGCGCGTTCCGGGACGAGACGATTGCGGCGATCGACAAGCTCAACCTGATCGACGTCCGCTCACCCGACGAGTACTCCGGCAAGCTGCTCGCTCCGGCGCACTTGCCGCAGGAGCAGTCGCAGCGCGGCGGTCACGTGCCGAGCGCGAAGAACGTGCCGTGGAGCAAGGCCGCCAACGACGACGGCACTTTCAAGTCGGACGACGAACTGCGTGCCCTCTACGAAGAGGCCGGCGTCGACTTCAGCAAGGACACCATCGCCTACTGCCGCATCGGCGAGCGGTCGGCGCACACCTGGTTCGCGCTGCACGAGTTGCTCGACCAACCCAACGTGAAGAACTACGACGGCTCGTGGACCGAATACGGTTCGCTGGTCGGCGTCCCGATCAAGCTTGGAGCTGAAGCCTGATGTGCGGAGCAGTTGCGGGTGGCCTGCCTGCGGGCATCGACCCCGGTAAAGAGGCCGTGATCCAGGGCATCGTCAAGCGTGACGGCCAGCCCGTCGTCGGCTACGTGCGTTTGCTGGACGGCGGCGGCGAGTTCACCGCCGAGGTGCCGACGTCGGCGACCGGTGAATTCCGATTCTTCGCCGCGCCTGGCACGTGGACGGTTCGGGCTTTGGTGCCCGGCGGTACCGCGGATCGCACGGTGAGCGCCGAGCGTGGCGCGGTGGCCGAAGTCGAAGTCGCCATCGCCTGACGCGTCATTGCCTACGGAGTACGGTCCCCGCGAGTCATCGCGTGGGGCCGTACTTCGTTCCGGCTACAGTCGGCCGCATGGTCGAACTCATCACCGTGGTACCACCGATCGTTGTCGGGATCGCGATCGCCGTGTGGGCGGGTGTCGTCGTCCGGCGTGCTGTTGCTCGCACGAACGGTGGCGCTGCGAATGAGTGAGAATCCCGAGGGGCTCGCTGCGGAGTTCGAAACCGCGTTCGTTCCCGACAATGTCGTGCCGCCGTTGCACGAGGCGCTTGCGCCGCTGGCGTTTTTGATCGGCACCTGGCGTGGGGTCGGTGTCGGTGGCTACCCGACCATCGAGTCGTTCCGGTTCGGCCAAGAGGTGACGTTCGGGCACGCCGGCAAGCCGGTGCTGAGCTACACGAGCCGTTCGTGGGTGCTCGACGACGAGGGCGGCGTCGTCCGGTCGGGTGCGGCCGAGTCGGGGTTTTGGCGGATGACTGAGTCCGGGCTCGAAGCCGTGCTCGCGCACGCGACCGGCTTCGCCGAGGTCTGGGTTGGCGAGATCACCGGCAACCGGGTTGAGTTGAGCACGGACGTGGTGGCGCGCACGTCGTCCGCGAAGGAAGTGACTGGCGGGCACCGGCTCTACGGGCTGGTCGAGGGTGACCTGCTGTACGCCTACGACCTCGCCGCCGTGGGGCAGTCGTTGCAGGCTCACTTGTCGGCGCGGCTCCGCAAGGTCTGACTGCGCCGGCCCTGGCGGCCCCGGCCGTTCGCCGGGATGAGCGCCTTTTCGTGGACCAATCTCGTCGCTCCAGCGCTGAGAAACGTCCACACAGGCGGCTGACTCGCGGCCCGCCGACCGGTCGCTGGACGTGGAACGACCCCCGGGTGTCTCCGCGACCACCAAGGCAGGTGCCTCGTAGGTCGCGGGCCGGCTGGACGATGTCCGGCAACCCGGGGGTCGGATGACTGTCGTGATTTCACCAGCGCCGTTGAACCCAGCGTCGGCTTGAGAAAGCACGTCCGAAAGGGACGGCGGCTAGCTGACAGCCACCTCACGCGTCCGAGTACTACACATTCTGCGGACCACCTCCTTCCTCGTGTGCATCCACGGTAAC
>JBOGEK010000003.1:0-2312 GCA_050743645.1 Acidothermaceae bacterium | reverse complement strand
GGCGCTCACTGGGCAACCGCACGAGACTATCTGACGCCGTACCAGCCACGCCAATCGGCCGGCGCGCGCTGTCAACACCCGGCCGGCACCCAGCCAATACCCGGGCCGGCACCCAGCCGACGCCCGGGCCGGCACCCAGCCCGACTAACCTGCGCCCGGTAGGACCGCGGGCTCACTAACCTCTTTAGTTCGGGGCCGCCTCTTTTTGTTCGGGCCGACCGGGAAGGGGATTCACGCGTGCTGGAGGCTCTCGACGCCGAGGCGGTGCTCCGCTGGTACCAGTGGGGCCTCGCGGCGCTCGACAGCAGCCGAGACGAGATCAACTCGCTCAACGTGTTCCCCGTGCCCGACGCCGACACCGGCACCAACTTGCACCTCACGCTCGAAAGTGCAGTCAAACCGTCGGACGACGAACAGCCCGTACCCATCGCCGTCGACGATCTTGCCGGTACCGCAACCGAGATGGCCCGGCTGTCGCTGCTCGGCGCGCGCGGTAGCTCAGGGGTGATCTTGAGCCAGCTGCTTCGCGGCGTGGCCGAGGTGCTGGCGTCCGAACGGCTACCGCCGCGCGGCGTTGGCCTGAGCCGGGCGCTCGAGCGCGCGGTTGCACTGGCCTACGGCGCTGTCTCGCATCCGGTCGAGGGCACCATGTTGACGGTCGCGCGAGCCGCAGCCGAGGCCGCGCGGGCGACCCGCTCCGACGACCTGCACATCGTCGTCGGTGCCGCTGTTGCCGCGGCCCGCGACGCGCTCGCTCAAACTCCCGAACAACTCGAGGTGTTGGGCCGGGCCGGTGTCGTCGATGCCGGCGGACGCGGCGTCGTCGTGCTGCTCGATGCCTTGCAGGCGGTGGTCGACGAGCGACCGTTCGAGCCGGCGCAATCGTCGATCGCGCACCCGAACCTCGATGCCGTCGACTTCGACGCGGGCTCGGCCCAGGTATACGAGGTGATGTACCTCATCGACGCCGACGACGCCGGAATCGGCCGGCTGCGGCGTTCGCTCGACGAGATCGGCGATTCGGTTGTGGTCTCCGGTGGCGATGGCTTGTGGAACGTCCACGTACACACCGGCGACGCCGGCGCAGCCGTCGATCTCGGAAGTTCGGTCGGCCATCCGCATCGCATCAGGGTCAGTGCGGTCGACCTGCGCCTCGACGAACCGCAGGAGCAGGGCGGGCATCGACACGACGGACGTCAGCCGCACGCAGCCGTCGCCGTGTTAGCCGAGGGCTCACCGATGTTGGTGCTCTCCCGCGTGTTGTCGGCGACCGCTGTGCACGTCGTCGAAGCCTCGACGTCGCCCGTTGCTGACGGCGCCCGCCGACTTACGGCCGATCTCGCCGGGTTGCGAATGGCTCAGGTTGTGGCACTCGTCGAACCGGCGTGCCACGACGTCGTCCAAGTTGCCGTAGAAACGCTCGCAGCAAAGGGAATTCGCCTGAGCCCGATCGCGGTCAGATCGCCGGCGCAACTTCTCGCGGCCGTCGCGGTGAACGATCCCCACCGCGAGTTCTCCGACGTCGTCGTCGGTATGACCGCCGCATCAGCCGCCACCCGCCATGCGGCGGTCACCCCGCATACCGGCGGCTATCTCGCGGTCGCCGATGGCATCGATCCTGTCGTCGGAGCCGACCCCGTTGAGTTGGCACTCGACGTCCTTCATCGCATCGTCACGCCCGACCTCGAGCTGGTCACGGTGATCTCTTCGCCCGCACTGGCCGGGCGAGTTGCCGATCGACTGCGTGCCAGGTACCCAGCCCTCGAAGTGACGACCGTCGACCTCGACAGCGTGGCGCAGATCTGGCTGGGGGTCGAGTAGATGGCAAGCCTCGACGCGCCGCTGAAAAACGTCGTCGGCGGCGGCACCGCGAAGGCGCTCGAGACGCTCGACCTGCATACGGTGCGCGATTTGCTTCGCCACTATCCGCGTCGGTACGCGCAGCGCGGCGAACTAACGAAACTGAGCGACCTTGAGCGCGGCGAGCATGTGACGATCTTTGCGGAGGTTCGCGACGTGCGGTCGCGCCGCATCAGGTCGAACCTGTCGAAGACCGACGTCAGAGTTTCCGACGGCACCGAGTCGATCACTTTGACGTTTTTCAACCAACCGTGGCGCGACAAGCAAATGCCGCCGGGGAGCAAAGCTTATTTCTCAGGCAAGGCCGACAAGTTCAAAAACACTTGGCAGCTCACGAACCCAGAAGTGCATCTCGTCGGCGACGATGCCATCAGCGACGAAGAGTTCGCGGGATCTTTACTTCCCGTGTATTCCGCGGGCACCAAGATCTCGACCTTCGCCATTCAGCGAAG
>JBOGEK010000002.1:0-1821 GCA_050743645.1 Acidothermaceae bacterium | reverse complement strand
GAGGTACGGAGCGCGCCGGCCAAGAAGTCAACCGAACCTGCCCCGCCCGCCAAGAAGGCGACGGCGAAGAAGGTTCAGGCGCAGCCGAAGCGGGCTCCTGCGAAGGCCGCGTCCACAGCACAACAGCAGGGTGAGACTGTTGCCGAGCAGGCGTCGGCGCGGAAGCCGCCGGCCCGCGCGGCCGACGCGGCGCATATCGAGACGGTGCATATCGAGACCGCGCAGAGGGAGACCTCGCTTGTCGACGCCGCACCAGCGGAGGAGCCCGCGCCGGCCAGAACAACGGTCGTCCGGCCGGCCCCGCCGGCGCCGCGGGTCGCCGCGCCCGCGCCCGTCGTCGAAGATGATCCTTGGACCGAGGCGGAGCTGGCGGCGATCCGGGCCGAACTCGAGGGTGAGGTCGACCGGTTGCGCGGAGAGATCGAGATCGCGGAGACCGATCTCGCCGACCGGCTCCGTGACGGCGGTGACGGCGCGGGGGACGATCAGGCCGATGCGGGTACGAAAACGTTCGAGCGCGAGCACGAGATGTCGCTGGCGAACAACGCGCGCGACCTGCTCGTGCAGACCGAGCACGCGCTCGATCGGATCGCCGCCGGCACGTACGGCCGCTGCGAGAATTGCGGCAATCCGATCGGCAAGCTTCGACTTCAGGCCAATCCTCGTGCGACCCTGTGTGTGTCATGCAAACAACGAGAAGAGCGTCGATAAGCGGCGCAGCCGCCGAGCGAGGGACGAGCGAGAAGGCAAGCGCTCAGCAACCGAGCGGCGCAGCCGCCGAGCGAGGGACGAGCGAGAAGGCAAGCGCGGGCCAGCCGTCGGGCGACGGCGCCACGGGCGGGGAGCGCCACCGGCACATCGGGATCTTGTTCGGTGTCGCAGCCGTGGTGCTGGTCCTCGACATCGTCTCGAAGCTGCTTGTGGTCGCGAAGCTCTCCGATCGTGATCCCGTGCGACTGCTCGGTGGGTTCCTGAAGCTGGAAGAGACGCGCAACGCTGGCGCGGCGTTCAGCGTCGGCACCGGTGCCACTTTCGTCTTCGCGTTCGTCGCGGTCGCGGTGATCGTGGTGATCTTGCGCAGTGCGCGGCGGCTGTACAGCGGGCCATGGGCGATCGTGCTCGGCTTGCTCCTCGGTGGTGCGACCGGAAACCTGATCGACCGCGTGGTGCGTTCACCGGGCCTGTTCCGCGGCCAAGTCGTCGACTGGATCGCGTTGCCGCATTTTGCGGTGTTCAACCTGGCTGACTCGGCGATCACCGTTGGCGGCGTCGTCGCAGTGTTGCTGGCGATCGCGGGTCGCCAAATTGACGGGACGGTTGTGTCACTCGGATCCGGCAGGAGCGAGACGGCTGTAGCCGACGCACCCGACACGAAGGACGTCGACGAGAACATCGGCACGGACGATAAGCGGGACGACGATGCGCTGTCCGACACGCCCGACACGCCCGACACGCCTGAGGCCCCGGAGCGTCCCGATTCGCCAGCAGTCCAATCTGACCGTTCGGTCAGATGAGTTCCGCCACGTCCGATCACGTCGTGCACCGCGCGTTGGCGGTGCCTGAGGGGCTCGACGGCGAACGCCTTGACGCCGCGCTCGCCCGGCTGTTCGGGTTTTCGCGCACGCGAGCCGTCGAACTGATTTCGCAGGGTTTGGTGCAACTCGACGGTGCGCCGCCGATGAAATCCGACCGGGTCAGTGCGGGCGCCTGGTTACAGGTCGAGTTGCCCGCGACTGCTCCTTCCGGTCCGGCGATCGTCGCCACACCCGTCGCCGGAATGCTCGTCGTCCATGACGACGACGACATCGTCGTGGTCGACAA
>JBOGEK010000001.1:0-3725 GCA_050743645.1 Acidothermaceae bacterium | reverse complement strand
ACTCAGGGTGGCTGCCGACGTCGAGATAGAGCCGGGCGCCGTTGCGCAAGAACACATTGCTGGAGCGGCCCCACGACACGACCCTGCGGAACAGGTACCGGGCCACCTCGTCGGGCGACAACCGACGCTGGCCGTGGAACGTGCAGGTAACGCCGTACTCGTTCTCCAGGCCGAATATGCGCCGGTCCATGACCGGCAGCCTATGTGAGCGGACGGCGGCGGTGCTGCTTGCCGTGCCGATCAGTGAGTCGGAACCGGTCACCACCGAGCCGCACGGGCGAGTGGCCCGATCGCGAGCCCGGGAATCTGCCAGCCGCGCGCGACCAATGCTTCTTCGTACGCCTTCGCAGTATCGCGCTTCTCGTCGCGTAACCGGTCGAGCTCAGCAGCGGCCCGTCCGTCGGACCGGGCCTGCTCGAGTCGGGCCACTGCAGCAAGATATGCACGCATCAGTGCGTGAAGCTGCGAGTCGTTCGTCCATGAAGCCATGTCGTGCCTCCCCAATCACGGAGAGTAATCGGCCAAATGGGCCATCGAACTTAAGCCCGAGCGGCGGAAAGGTTCGAAGTATTTGCCGCACCCGGCGTTGCGCCGTCCGCCGTTCACCCGGACGAACCAGCGCCCGATGATGCTCCCGATACCGGACAGCACTCACGACCAGGCGGAAACACGCCAGCTCGGGTTGCTGCAACTGGGCGAATGCGGCTACGCCGTCCGCCTGAGCCGCTGGTAAGCCCGACGCCGGCCGAGCTGGGTGGCGTTGCGCGCGGTAGACCGCGCCGAACGTTAGCCCGGTTCCGATTACTCGGGAGCTGCGCCGTTCGCCAGCACGGCTTCGAGTTGGGCGCCGACCAGCCGCCGGAAGGCCCGCCGGGTGCGGGTGCGGTCGAGCACCGCGACCTCAAGCTGCTCGGCCTCCAGTTCGCGCGGCTCGCCCTCGGGCGGCTGCGCCAGCGCGCCGATTGCAATGTGCAGCGCAGTCGCGAGCGGCGCGCCAGCCTGGTAGCGGTCGCGAAGCAAGCTGGTGATGTGCTCGGCCTGGCCACCCATCGCGACAAAGTCACGCTCGTCGGCCACCGAACCGTCGTAGGTGTTGCGGTAGATGGTGTCACCGTCGGCGGTATCGCCGACTTCGGCCACCACGATCTCGACCTCGTACGGCTTCTCGCCAGCTCCGCTGAAGATGGCACCCAGGGTTTGCGCGTAGGCGTTGGCGATCGTGCGGCCGGTGACGTCGAGCCGGTCGTAGGTGTAACCCGTAAGGTCGGCGAGGCGAACCCCGGCCACCCGCAGGTTCTCGAACTCGTTGTAGCGCCCGACGGCTGCGAACGCGATCCGGTCGTAGACCTCGCTGATCTTGTGCAACGCCTTCGACGGGTTCTCGGCGACGAACAAGATGCCATCGTCGTACTGCATGACGACGTTGCTACGGCCGCGCGCGATGCCCTTGCGCGCGTAATCGGCGCGGTCTTTCATCTGCTGTTCGGGCGAGACGTAGAAGGGCGTGCTCATCGGCGACTACTCCTGCTCGGGTCGGTCGGGACGGTCATGGCCAATCAGCACTCAGCTCAGGGGTGCGGCCGGACCACCCGGCCGGGTCATGCGTGCATCGACGACCGACTGGACGACCTCGCCGAGGGACGAGTCGGAGATGCGCCGGAAGCCATCAACCGTGCATACGACCACGACCGGGAAGATGCGCCGGGTGAGGTCGGGGCCGCCCGTGGCGGAGTCGTCGTCAGCCGCGTCGTACAAGGCTTCGACGCAAGCACGCACTGCGTCGTCCTGCTGGAAGTCATCACGGAAGAACTTCTTCAGTGCGCCGCGGGCAAACATCGACCCGGAGCCGACGGCGTGGAACGAATGCTCTTCGTAACGGCCACCGGTGACGTCGAAGGAGAAGATGCGGCCCGCGCGGCCGGGATCAGGCACCAGCAGGTCGTAGCCGGCGAACAGTGGCACCACGGCCAGGCCTTGCATGGCCATCGGGAGGTTGCCGCGGATCATCATCGACAGCCGATTCGCCTTGCCCTCGAGGGAAAGCGTGGTGCCCTGCAGTTTTTCGTAATGTTCGAGTTCGACCTGGAAGAGCCGTACCAGCTCAATCGCGATACCTGCGGTGCCGGCGATGCCCACGCACGAGTGCTCGTCGGCCTGGAACACCTTCTCGATGTCGCGCTGGGCGATGATGTTGCCCATCGTGGCGCGGCGATCGCCGGCCATCACGACGCCGCCCGCGTATGTCACGGCGACGATCGTCGTGCCGTGCGGTGCGTCGACCGAGCCAACGCTGAGGTTTCGCCGGCCGGGCATCATGTCGGGCGCGTGCATGCCGAGGAAGTCGGCGAACGACCCGACTCCCGGCTGGTGGAACGCGGTCGGAAGGCGGCCTGAGCCGTCGGTCGTCACTGGCCACCCTTTTGGATGTACGAGCGGACGAACTCCTCGGCGTTCTCTTCGAGCACGTCGTCGATCTCGTCGAGAATCGAGTCGACGTCCTCGTTGAGCTTCTCCTGCCGCTCCTTGAGGTCGCTGCTCGCGGTCTCCTCGGTCTCCACCTCGTCGGCCTCAGTCGCACGGCGGTTCGACCGCTGCTGACCTCCGGTGTCCTTCTCTGCCATCTGCCCCTCCGGGTTGCTCAGCCGCCAGGCGCATGACGCGTAACCGGCGGCGCTGTGCCGACATTACCTGCGCCGCGGCCCCCGAGATGGCAGTAGCCGGGCCGCAATGCCAACGGCGCGGCGTTATGAGGGCGAATCGCTGAGCGGACTCAGCGCGGATCGGTGAGGGCGGCAACCAACTCGCTGGCCGTCGCGCACCGGTCGATCAGATCGCCGACGTGGGCTTTGGTGCCCCGCAAGGGTTCGAGCGTGGGGATGCGCTGCAGCGAGTCGCGGCCCGGCAGATCGAAAATCACCGAGTCCCACGACGCGGCTGCGACCTCAGCGCCGAACTTGGCAAGGCAACGGCCGCGGAAGTACGCACGAGTGTCTTCGGGCGGTTGCGTCGTTGCCCGCATGACGGCGTCCTCGGTGTGCAGGGTTTGCATGCTCCCGCGTGCCACGAGCCGGTTATAGAGCCCGCGGTCAGGGCGGACGTCGTGGTACTGAAGGTCGACAAGCTGCAGCTTGTGCGCTTCCCAGTTCAGACTCTCGCGATCGCGATAGCCCTCGAGAAGTGACAGCTTGGCGACCCAGTCGAGTTCGGTCGACAACTGCATCGGGTCTTCTGACAGCCGCGAGAGAACCGACTCCCACCTATCGAGCACATCGCGCGTGACGTCGTCGGCGTCAGCCCCCAACCTGTCCTCGACGTACTTTCTGGCCTGCTCCAGGTATTCCATTTGCACCTGGATGCCGGTCATCTTTCGCCCGTCGCGCAGGGTCACCCGGTGGCTCAGCGTCGAGTCGTGCGAAACGGCACGCAGCGCGGCAACCGGGGTCTCGATCGAGTAGTCGTCGGTCAAGAAGCCGTCCTCGATCATCGCTAGGACGAGCGCGGTCGAGCCCATCTTGAGGTAGGTCGAGATCTCGCTCATGTTCGCGTCGCCGATGATCACGTGCAGCCGGCGGTACTTCTCCGGATCGGAGTGCGGCTCGTCGCGGGTGTTGATGATCGGACGCTTCAGCGTCGTTTCGAGACCCACCTCGACCTCGAAGTAGTCCGCGCGCTGGCTGATCTGGAAACCGTGCTCGCTGCCGTCCTGCCTCAGCCCCACCCGTCCC